>CALDFS010000324.1 GCA_937942105.1 uncultured Ruminococcus sp.
AGCTGGACAGCCTGGGCAAACGTGGCCTGATTGTGGACGACTATTCCGAGATGGAGATAGTATCCGGCACACCAAAGCGTGTCGACGGAAGCTTTAAGTACTACTCAATCCTAAACATATCCGGAACAGCAAGGGGAATATGCGAAACCGGCTGCAAATATCCGCTTGAAAATGCAGAAATCGAATGCAGCTATCAGTACGGCGTAAGCAACGAGCCGAGTCCTGGCGAGGAAGCGGTCATATCTGTGGCGGAGGGCAGACTGCTTCTGATAAAGGTTTGGTAGATACAGAAAAAAACAACAAAGGAGCCGGAATTCCCGACTCCTTAATTTATTATCAGTCCGCGAAGCGGTCATCTAAAATCCGTCGCGTAAGCGACGATTTCACCGCCCGTAAGGGCGATTTCACCCGACCGTAGGAAGGATTTCACCGCCCGTAAGGGCGATTTCACTGCGGCGACACTCGCCGCACTCACCATCCCATGCTATCCTTAATAAACTGCGAAAGTGCCTCAGCCGCTTTGTCATGGGTCGCCGCACTCGGGTGCCAGTCCGCGCCATAGCCGTCTTCGGCGCTCTGCGGCTGGAAGTGAAACGCAGCGATATTACCGTCCTTGGTTTGCGCCTTGTATTCCTCAACCACCGCTTCAACGGTGGTGTAAAGCTCATCCCCCATTATGCCCAGGGCGCAGATTATCTTAGCGCTCGGGTTAAGCTCTCTTACCCGCTTGACGAATTCGATGTAGGCAAGCTTGTACTCCTCGCATTTGGCTTCGTCCTTACCGGTGTAGCTGTAGTCATTGGTGCCAAGGTTGATGACTACTACATCCTGCTCATGGCTCTTAAAATCCCATTTAATGGAATCAGGGGACTTGCCCTGGAACGCGCCCGTGCCCGAGCCAAAGCTTTCGTAATAATCCGGCATAACGCCCCAGGGCTGCTTACTGCCGTCGCCGGTGTAGCCCGAGATTATGCCGTGACCGCTCTTTGAAACAAGGCTGTAGTCGCAGCCAAGCAGCTCGGCGGTCTTGTAGGCGTATGCCTTGGTGCAGTCCTCGGTGCGGGTGGAAAAGGGCTTGCCGATTTCGGAATCCACGCCGTAGCCGCAGGTGATGGAGTCGCCTATGAACTCGATCGAGTGCTCCTTTTCCTCGGTCGCCTTTATTCTGCCGTAGGAGTTTGTTTCAACGCACTTAACAGCGCAGGTCGAGTTTCCGGTTTCGGAAAGCTTCACAATGCGCACCGTGTGCTCACCGGCGATATCCCCCTTTAAAACACTGAAGGTCTCCTCTTGCTTGTCGAGCACCTTTTCGACGACACGCTCGCCGTCGAGATAGATGGCTATGCGCGGCAGACTGTCGAAATCCTCCGACATGATGTTGTCGTCCCCCAGCATGGTGACGTTGCAGCTGGAGCCGTTGAATGTAAATTCCGCGCCCGAGCCTGAGTAGGCGAGCCATAGCGTATCCTCAACAAATTCGCATCTTCCAAGGGGTCTTACGGTTTTTTCGTTCATAACAGAGCTGTTCATACTTAACACATCCTCGTTGATTTTAGGTTCTTTTCCGGCACATCCTGCAAAGCCCGCCAGCATTGCGCCGGTCATTAACAACACCATGATTTTCCTTATTTTCACACTGATACCTTTCCTTTCGCTTTCGGCTTGTTGCTTTCGGGATATTACTTTGCGGGGACAACCACGCTGAGCGTTACCGTTTCCTTGTCAGCGGGCAGGTCCTGCTCGTCGGTCATGTATAGAAGCGGAGAGCCGTCCGGGCGGAAGTGAACCCGCCGGATACCGTCAATGCGGTCGGAGTTGCCGAGGGTTTTGTGACCGTGGTAGGTGATGTAGATATCCCCAAGCTCGTCCTCAAAGAAGCCGTTGTGACCGCAGCCAAGCTGACCCGGCACGAAGCCGGAGGCAAGGTAAGGTCTTTGCGACTTCACCCATGATTCAGGGTCGTTTAAATCGGAGCAGGTATCGGCAGTGAGCATTCCCACAACATAGGTGTCGCCAGCGGCGTTTCCGCCCGAGTAGGCAAGATATACCTTGTCTTCGGTGACTATCGGGTGGGGACCCTCGTTATTGTCGGTTCCGTCAATATTTTCCCAGCCAAGCTCGGGGCGGCATAGCAGTTTGGGATATGTTTTAAGCTCCCACGGTCTTTCTGGGTTGGTTTCGGCGAGCATAAGCATAGAGCCGCTGTCGGTCCCCGCCCATGTTCTGTAAGACCACACAACATACCCGCGCGATTTTACCTCGAAATAGGTCATATCAAGGGTGATGCCGTTCTTGCCGTCTCCAAGCGGGTCGACTGAAAGGAATCTTCCGTCCGGCATTAAGCATCTGTGCGGCTCGCTCCAGTCGGTGGGGTTCATAATATCCCCGCCGTCTTTAAGCACCATTACGTGGGACTGCGGGTCGAACCCGCCCTTGCCCAGGGTGCAGAACAGGCACATCTTTCCAGCTGCTATGTGGAACTCCGGCGCCCAGAAGGTGGATTCATATTTGCCCTCGGTGTATTCAAGGATTTTGGAGCGCTTTACATCCTCGGCAAACAGGGCTTCGGGGGTGTCAGCCTCGCGCACTTCAAACATCCTGTTGCCGCCCCAGTCATCTGTGCCTATGAAGTAGTATTTTCCCATATAATAGGTGATTATCGGGTCGCCCCAGGGGCGCTTTTCAACCGGGAAGGGGAAGTGCCTGTGCCTGATTCTGCCGTTTACGGTGTACTTACCGGGGCGGTCAAAGTCAACTCCCGACAAATCCCAGTTGACTCCTTTTGTATGAGACGTGCCGTCGGTGTAGACGATTTTCGCGCTGATGCCCTCGACGTCGGAAGCGCACTTCGCAACAACCGAGCGGGGCAGGCAGACCTCGTGGCATTTTACCTCCATATCCTCGATGATAAGCCGCTGGGCTATATCGGCGGGGATTGCAATAGCAACGCAGTCGCCCTCGCGGATATCAAGCCCGGGGCAGGCGGCTTTTACGGCGCTTTTAACCGGTTTAAAGTACTCCGGAATCCTTGTATCGCTAAGCTCCGGTCCAAC
>CALDFS010000325.1 GCA_937942105.1 uncultured Ruminococcus sp.
CCGAGAGCAGCTCTGACGGCTGACGATATCGCCAAGGAAGCTGAGTTCTTCTGCTTCGGCACCAACGACCTGACTCAGATGACCTTCGGCTTCAGCCGTGACGATGCCGGCAAGTTCCTGCCCGCATACTATGCAAACAAGATCTACGAGTCCGATCCGTTTGCAAGACTTGATACCACCGGCGTAGGCAAGCTGATGGATATGGCTGTTACCCTTGGTAAGAAGGTAAGACCCGAGCTTCACTGCGGTATCTGCGGCGAGCACGGCGGCGATCCTTCCTCTATCGAGTTCTGCCACAAGATTGGTCTTGACTATGTTTCCTGCTCACCGTTCAGAGTTCCGATTGCAAGACTGGCTGCTGCTCAGGCTGCTATCGCTGAAAAGAAGAGCAAGTAATACCCAGCTGACTGACACAAAAACGACCTTGCAGAGTTTTTCTGCAGGGTCGTTTTTTGCTTGCGGATAATATCCTTGAAAATGTTAAAACAAACCGCTGATTGTGTATAGTGCCGATGGCGCAGTGTGTGATATAATGATATAATGATATTATACTGATCTCTCAAAGAAATTTCATCCGAAAGGCAGGAAAAATTATGATGAATTCTATCCGAACCGAGATGGATTTTAACAGCAACTGGAAATTTTTAAAGCTAACTAAGGCATCGGGGCTGTCTGAGCTTAAGATCGAACGCCCTGACTTTGATGATTCAGCATGGGAATCAATCAATCTTCCCCACACATGGAACGCCGTTGACGGCGCCGACGGCTGGTCAGGAACAGACGAGGGCGGAGAGCACTACTATCGCGGCTTGGGCGGATACCGCAAAAGCTTTGCTCTGCCCGAAGGCTTTGCAGACAAGCGGCTCTACATTGAATTTGAGGGCGCCAACACCGTTGCCGAGGTTTACATAAACGGCTGCATTGCCGGCAGGCACGAGGGCGGCTATGCATTGTTCCGCTTTGAAATAACCGACCTTGTGAAGCCCGATTCCGAAAACATTATAGCAGTAAAGGTCAATAACGCGCCGACGGATTACATAGCGCCCATAACCAATCAGGGCGACTTCACCAAGATGGGCGGCATATATCGCAATGTTAAACTGATTGCAGTGCCGGAAGCTCATATTGACCTGCTTGATTACGGAAGCTGCGGAGTGTATATCACGCCTGAGAATATATCAGGCAGTCATGCCGATATCGGCATGCTTGTGAAGCTTGCAGGCAGCCGCTTTGAGGATGTTTCGGTCAGAGCACTTGCCGAAATCTATGACATGGGCGGAAAGCTCATAGCCTTTTCCGAGGGCGTTGCCGCAATATCAGCCGGCGGAAGGGCGGATTATAATACATCAATCAAGCTATTAAGCCCGCACCTGTGGAACGGCGTTGAAGACCCTTATCTGTACACGGCATGTGTTTCTGTTCTTTCGGCTGACGGCGAGCTGCTCGACAGGGTTTCACAGAATTTCGGGATTCGCAGCTATTCGGTCGATTATAACAGCGGCTTCTATCTGAACGGCCGCAGCTACGACCTTCACGGCGTCAACTACCATCAGGACAGCTATGAAAACGGCTGGGCGATGACCGATTCTCAGCACAGACGCGACTACGGCATGATGCTCAATATGGGCTGCACAGCCATCAGAATGGCGCACTATCAGCACTCCATGCATGAATATGACCTGTGCGACCGCCTTGGCCTGTGCGTATGGACTGAGGTGGGGCTGGTCAACGCAGTATCCGCCGACAATGATAAGCTTACCATAGCAGCCGGCTTTGCAAATAATCTGAAGCAGCAGCTTACCGAGCTTATCCGCCAGAATTACAATCACCCTTCAATTATAATCTGGGGAACATCAAACGAGCTTTACCAGATGTCGGATGAAATATTCGATTTGTATTCAGAGCTTAACGCACTTGCAAGGTCTGAGGATAAATCAAGGCTTGTATCCTTTGCGGACGCTCAGTTCTGGGGCAGATTCTTAGAGCTTCCGGCAGATGTTATCGGCGTCAACCGCTATTTCGGATGGTATATCGACGGTGCGGATGATGCCTTCGGAAAGTGGCTGGACGGCTATCATGCCAAGCAAAAGCGCGCCGTTGCAATAACCGAATACGGCGCGGGCGGAGCAATTTCACAGCACAAGGACAATATCGTCTGGGCGGAGGATATCGACAGCTGGGGCGAGCGCCATCCTGAAAACTACCAGTCCGCCATGCATGAAGACATCTGGCGGCAGTTCTGCGAGCGACCGTATATCTGGGGCAAATACATATGGTGTATGTTTGACTTTGCGTCCGACGGGCGGCAGGAGGGCGACACCAAGGGCTTGAACGACAAGGGTCTGTGCACCCGCGAGCGCGAGCCTAAGGACGCTTACTACTTCTATAAGTCGGTCTGGAACAGCAAGCCTATGCTGCATCTGACCGAAAAGCGCTTCACCGAACGCCAAAGCCCCGTTCCGATTGTAAAGGCGTATTCAAATGCGGAAAGAGTGGAGCTTTTTGTTGATGGCGTGTCTATGGGCGAAGGCACACGAAACGGAACGGTGTTCACCTGGAAAAATGTAAGAATAAAGCAAGCCGGAGCAAGTAAAATCAGGGCGGCAGCCTTCCTTGCGGATGGCTCCCTGCTTGAAGAC
>CALDFS010000326.1 GCA_937942105.1 uncultured Ruminococcus sp.
TAGGAAGAACTGCCAGAACTATACCTGTATCGGCAGGGGTGGAAGTCTCAGCGGCGGGAGCAGTTTCAACGGGAGCAGTGGTATCTGCTGCATCGTCAGCGGGAGCTGTGGTATCGTCAGCAGGTGCGGCAGGAGCCTCAGCGCCGGTAACGATCTTGAAGCTTTCCAGAACTGCGCCATCCTCACAGATAAAGGCGATATTGCCCCATCCCACATCGGTATTTGCGCATGCGAAAGGCATTGCAGCTATAACATCCGAGCAGGGAATGGTTGCAACGTTCTTACCGTCAACTTCAACGGGGGCAAGCTCTACTGTTCCGTCTTCAGCGCCATTCTCGGTCTGAATAAGGAACTTGGTGATGCTGCCGGTGTAGGTGATAACAATGCTTGCATCGGGTGTGTTGATCGCTTCGATGATAGCGTTGTATTCAGTGCCGCCGCCGACCCAGTTGGTAGCTATTCTTGAAAAGCTATCAGACATGGTAAGGGTTGCGGGAAGATCCAAGGCTTCCTGATTCTGACCCTGAGTGGTAGTCATCGAATAGATAACTTCCTCGGCAAACACGCTTACAGAAAGTGCGCATACCATTATAAGCGCCAGTAAAACGGATAAAACTCTCTTCATAATATTTTCCTCCAAATCTTATGTAGGATTATTTGGTTTTTACTAAACCATATTAAGTATAGCACTCTGTAACCGCTTTGTAAACACTTTTTCGGGATTTTTATTCTGCGGAACCGCATTTTTATACATTATGCTATCATATTGTGCAGATTTTCTGTGCATATTGACGATATAAAAAGAGACGCCCAGCAGGACGCCTCTTTTCACACTATTTTAAATAGTACAGCCGATGATTACTTTCTCTTGGAAATAACAACGGCTGCGGCTGCCATAGCCATAGGAAGAACTGCCAGAACTATACCTGTATCGGCAGGGGTGGAAGTCTCAGCGGCAGGAGCGGCAGTATCCTCTGCGGGAGCGGTGGTATCCTCTGCGGGAGCTTCGGCGTTATCGTCAGCAGGGGCGTTGTCCTCAGCGGGAGCAGCATCAGCACCGGTTACGAACTTAGCAGAGTACAGCTTGAAGTTGGAAGCCTGAACCTGAACCAGGAAAGCCTCGGCATCATCAAGAGTAAGACCTGCATCTGTCCAAACCTTAACCATATCGTCGAGTGCGAGGGTTGCTTCAAACTTACCATCGCCAAGGTCAGTTGTGGTGAAGGGAGCGTTTACGCCGTTGCCAGCACTCTCGCCGTTGAAGGTGAGGTTAAGGGTGGGAGCGCCTGCTGCATCAGCAGAGTAAACATAGGTGAATGTTGCGCCGCCCTCTTCCATGATAGGCTTGATATCAGCCCATGTTACGGAAAGGCACTGTGCGGCTTCGCGACCCCAGTATCCATCGGTACCGAAGAAGTCCCACGGATTGACCAAATCAGCAAACGCCTGACCTTCGGCATTTTCAAATACAACGTTTTCTTCGGCGAAAGCGGGTATTGCAAGTGCGAAGAGCATAACGAGAGCCAAAAGCATGGCTAAAATTTTCTTCATTTTCTTTTCCTCCAAATAAATATTCGGTATTAAAACCATCTTTATTATAACACGCCTATTTGATTTTGTAAATACAGTTGGCCAATTTCTTATTGATGTATACGAACAATTGGGTTGATGTATTAATATGTTAAAATAATAAGAGACGCCGCTTAGACGTCTCTTAATACTTTGATTTATTGCGAACTGCTTATCTTCTCTTAGCGATTACAGCAGCAGCGGCTGCCATTGCCATAGGAAGAACTGCCAGAACTATACCGGTGTCAGCGGGAGCAGTCTCAGCTTCGGGAGCGGGAGCGGTTTCTGCTTCGGGAGCAGGAGCGGCATCCTCTGCGGGAGTGGTGTCCTCGGCAGGAGTAGTGTCCTCTGCGGGAGTGGCTTCAGGGTTATTGACGGTGAATGTTACCTTAACTTCTTTGAATTCAGCAGGTACATCGCCGGTCAAAGCGTTAAGTCCGCCCATCTTGAACAGAAGGACAACGCCGTTGTTGCCGTCCAGATTGCCGTTCTTAACGGTGTTGGATGACTTTGCAGGGTCAAGCTCGACCTTAGTGCCGTCAAGTTCGAGCGAGGTAACGGTTACAACAGTGCCGTCCGGCAAAACGGTATTCTGCGAAACATTGCCGGCAGTGGTTTTAACACCGATGAACGAAGCGTCAGCGCTTGTAGAAAGAGCGCTGTCAAGAGCAACGGTAAGGGTGAACTCTCCGCCCTTTGAAACATCGATTGTCTCTGACTGAACCAAGGTTCCGAAAACATCGCCGATTTCAAGAAGCATATTTGTATCACCGGCAGCCGCAAAAGCAGACACAGTCAGGCAGGACACAAGCATTACCACCGCAAGAGCAATTGCTAAAAGTCTTTTCATTTTTTGTTTTCCTCCAACTAATTATTTTGGTACATGTCCTTATAGCTTGAATGCTAATTAGGACACGAACCTATTAAATTATATACCCGGTTAACGATTCATTCAAGCGGTAAAGTCCAACGTGCGAGGTTTCGTCAAAAAGTTGTCAGAATATATCAATAAAAAGCTCAGCTAAGGGCAACTATTTGCAGAAAGATATGCAGCTTGACCGGCATATCGCTATATTATAATAATGTATAGCGGCTATTAGGCTTCGCCCTCATCGCGGGTCAGGACAAGCACTTTTGCGCAAAAGAGACGTGGGCTTTCCTGCCATGCAAATCGTGTATCTCAAAAATGAAACAGAAATCAAGAAATGAAGAAAAATAAAGAGAAATCAAAAGAATTCAAAAGAAATCGGGATATATTTAAAAAAAGTTTTAAAAAGGGCTTGACAATTCAAAGGAGCTGTAATATAATAGCGAACGTTGCGAATAATTCTACTATACAGGAGGAAAGAAAATGTCAACATTTATGGCAAATCCGCAAAACGTTGAGCGCAAGTGGTATGTTATAGACGCTGCCGGCAAGCCCCTCGGAAGAGTAGCGGCTGCTGCTGCAACCATCCTTAACGGCAAGAACAAGCCCACCTACACCCCTCACGTTGACTGCGGCGATCATGTTATCATCATCAACTGCGAAAAAGCGGTTCTCACCGGCAATAAGCTGAACAACAAGGTATTAAGATGGCACACCGGCTGGATCGGTCACTTAAAGGAATACAAGTATTCCGATATGATGGCTAAAGAGCCTGAAAGAGCTATGAAGATAGCTGTTGAGGGTATGCTTCCCCACAACACTATCGGCGCCAACTCGGCTAAGAGACTTCGCGTTTACAAGGGTTCAGAGCATCCTCACACTGCTCAGCAGCCTGAAACCATTGAGCTTTAATGAAGGAGGACGGAATCAATGTACGAATCTAAATCAGCATATTTCTATGGAACAGGCCGCAGAAAGCATTCTGTTGCCAGAGTCCGCCTTTATCAGGGCACAGGCAAGGTAACCGTCAATGGCAGAGATATTGACGATTACTTTGGTCTTGAAACCCTTAAGCTCATCGTTCGTCAGCCCCTCAACCTCTGCGGCGTCGGCGAGAATTTCGACGTTGTATGCACAGTAGCAGGCGGCGGCGTTACCGGTCAGGCAGGCGCAATAAGACACGGGATTTCAAGAGCATTGCTTCAGTACAGCAACGAGCTTCGTCCCCAGCTTAAGGCTGCCGGTTTCTTAACAAGAGACCCCAGAATGAAGGAAAGAAAGAAGTACGGCTTAAAGGCTGCACGTCGCGCACCTCAGTTCTCAAAGAGATAATTATTTTATACTCTTATTCATCCCTCGAAGATTGCTTCGGGGGATGGTTTTTGTGCCGAGGTTGCGTTTACGGTGGAAGTATGATATAATTTGAGTAGCAGCCAATCTAATGTCTCTTAAAACGAGGTTTGACTATGAAAAAGAAAAAAGATGAAATAACAATACGCTCATCAGCCGCTGAATACTTGACCTTTGTTGCGGCTACCGGCAATAACAGTGACGGCGTTGAAATGCGATATGAGGATGAAAATATCTGGCTGACGCAGAAAATGATGGCACAGCTTTATGATGTTTCCGTGGCGGCGATAAATCAACATATAAAAAGGATTTATTCCGATTATGAGCTTATGCCTGAGTCAACTATTAAGAAATACTTAATAGTTCAGCAAGAAGGCGACAGAAAGGTTTCTCGCAACGTTGATCACTATAATCTTCAAATGATTATCGCCGTGGGCTTTAAAGTGAATAATGAGAGAGCCGTTCAATTCCGTAAATGGGCTAATTCTATTGTTAAGGATTACACTATAAAAGGCTGGGTTATGGATGATGAACGCCTCAAAGAAGGCTCATATTTAACCGATAAATACTTCGAAGAGCAGTTAGAGCGGATTCGTGAAATCCGTGCGAGCGAGCGCAAATTCTACCAAAAAGTAACCGATATATATGCAACTGCTATTGACTATGACAAAAATTCCGTAACCACAAAAAGATTCTATGCCACAGTGCAGAATAAACTACACTATGCCATTCACGGGCACACTGCGGCAGAGTTGATTTACGAGAGGGCAAACAGCACAAAAGAATTCATGGGGCTTACAACCTGGCAGGATGCACCTGATGGCAAGATTAAAAAATCAGATGTAGCAATAGCTAAGAATTATCTTACCGAATTTGAAATAGGACAGCTTAATCGTTTGGTGACGGCATATCTTGACTATGCCGAAAACATGACATTAAGAAAAATCCCGTTAACAATGGCTGACTGGGAAAAACGTCTGAATGTTTTTGTTGAAATGTTTGAATACGGAGTGCTGAAAGATGCGGGAACAGTATCGGCTGAAATAGCAAAACTACACGCAGAATCAGAATTTGAAAAATACCGGATAATACAGGATAGACTTTATGAAAGCGATTTTGATAGGTTTATTTCTGAGTTAGAAAAAAAGTCAAAATCTGATAGTTAGCAGAAATATATTATTCATCCCTCGAAGATTGCTTCGGGGGATGGTTTTTTGTGCCCATAAGGATAAGTCTTGCGAGATAGGACTTATCGGAAACAATCTATTGAAAATTTGCTGCTGAATATGCAAAAAATTCAGTTGAGATGTTGACTAACCTGCAAATTGCGGGTATAATATAGTTATCCACTGAAAATTTCTTATCGTATATGCAAAAAAATTCAATAGAGGTGTGCAATATGGAGATAAAACGAGAGCGTTACTTAAACAAGCTGATAATGAAAAAGCATAACGGTCTTATAAAGGTTGTCACCGGAATCCGCCGGTGTGGAAAGTCGTATCTGCTCTTTTCACTTTTCAAAAAGCATTTGCTTGAAACCGGCACCGATAAAAGCCACGTTATAGAAATCGCCTTTGACAGCTTTGAAAACATAAAATATCGCGACCCGAATCTGCTTTATCCTTATATAAAGGACAGACTTGTTGATGATAATATGTACTATATACTTCTTGACGAGGTGCAGCTGTTGGGAGAATTTGAGGCTGTCCTAAACGGACTTATGCGGATCGACAATGTCGATGTCTATGTAACTGGAAGCAACGCCAGGTTTCTGTCGAGGGATATTATAACCGAGTTCCGCGGGAGGGGGGATGAGGTGCATATCCAGCCGCTTTCCTTTGCGGAGTTTATGTCGGTTTACGAGGGCAACAAATATGACGGCTGGAACGAATACTCTCTGTATGGCGGTTTGCCGCCAGTTGTGCTGCTGCCTGATCCAGAGCAAAAAATCGAGCTGCTGAAGGCTCTATTCAGAGAAACCTACATCAACGACATCACGGGAAGACACAGCATAAAAAACAAGGCTGAGTTTGAGGAGCTTATTGATATTCTCGCTTCCGGAATTGGCTCGCTGACCAATCCAAAAAAGCTCTCGGACACCTTTAAGAGCAGGAAGAACAAAACCATCAGCCAGAATACGATAAAGAGCTATCTCGATTACCTGAGCGATGCGTTTATTCTGAGTCACGCTATCCGCTATGACATCAAGGGTAAAAGATATATCGATACTCCGCAGAAATACTATTTCAGCGATGTGGGACTGCGCAACGCCCGTATAAATTTCCGTCAGATAGAAGAAAATCACACAATGGAAAACATCATATATAACGAGCTGATTGCAAGAGGCTTTAATGTTGATGTTGGAATAGTGAACGTCAGTCAGAAGGAATCGAGCGGCAGCCTTGTGCGCAAACAGCTTGAGGTTGATTTCGTGTGCAACAAGGGCTCCAAGCGGTACTATGTCCAATCGGCTTTCGCAATTCCGGACGGTGAGAAGATGCGGCAGGAGTCAAATTCACTTCGGCACATAGATGATTCCTTCAAGAAGATTATAGTCGTGAAGGACGCTCCGGCGCCGAACTACACCGAGGACGGCATACTTGTCATCGGCGTATATGATTTTCTGCTGAACGAAAACAGTCTGGAAATTTAAGCATAACAGCCCAAGGTGGCTTTGAATAAGTCTTCACAAGATTTTTGCATGCACTGCACTTCCACCCAATCTCCCAAACTCATGTAAAGAAATCCCGCCGCTAAATATGTTATGATTATCCACAGAAGGGAGGCTGACAGCATGACAGAAGCAATTTTGGCAATGCAGCGCTTAATAGAGTGGATCGATGCGCACGCCGTTGAAAATCCCGGTCTTGCCGAGATGTCAAAGCAAATCGGCTACTCGCCATACTACTGCTCCGAGCAGTTTCACCGGCTCGCCGGCATCACCATAAAGGAATACATGGCTCGGCGCAGGCTGAGCCTGGCGGCGCTTGCGATTCGCGATACCGACCGTTCGCTGATTGATATTGCCCTGGATTACGGTTTTTCTTCCCAATCAGCTCTGACGAGAGCTTTTGTGAATGCCTTCGGATGTACACCGGCGGCATACCGAAGAAATCCCGCTCCGATACCCATGCAAATTCGCAAATGCATAGTCTCGCCTTCGGAAACAATCCTGAAAGGAGATATTGACATGAGCTATTTAGTATTGCCGTCTTATCGAATGGAGTATATCCCCGCGCACAAGTATCTGGGGGTATATAAGCCTTCGGAAACCGCAAACGGTCCCATCTGGGCAGGACATGACTGCGACCTGCTCTGCGGCATTATATCCAGCATGACGAACACCCACCCAATCGTCACCGGAATGACCGCCGCTGGAAATGGAATGGCAAGGAAAAATCCTACTTCTTCGGTGCAGGCGTGGAGCGCGATTATGTGGGCAAAATCCCCGAGGGCTTTGAGCTGCACGAGGTTCCTGAAAGCTACTACATCGTATTCTCTCACCCTCCGTTTGAATACCCCGCCGACAACTGCGAGGTGATGAAGCGCGTGGAGGATTTGGCATGGAGCTTCGACCCCACCCCGCTGGGTTATGAGTGGAACGAGGACGTCTGCCAGGATTACCAAAGGCACTACCCGGAAGGGCTGGGATATCAGGTGCTTAGACCGGTTCGGAAGATAAAGAAGTAAACGAATAAACAAAAGTGAGGACACCCTCAGCGACGTTATAGTCCGGATGTCCTCTATTTATTTTTTAGATGTGCCGCCCTGACACGCTGTATCTGTCAGCTATCGGTCGTTCCCCGCATCATACCCGCCGGTAATCTCAATAACATTATTATCAGGGTCTGTAAGGTGGAAATAGTGATATGTCGGATGAGCCTGGCGGATCTCTGTTACCTCACCAATGCCGAGCGACTTTACCCGCTCATGCTCTGCGGCAAGGTCTTCGACCCAGTAATTCTGAACGAATTTATATGGGCTGTTAAGGTCGGTGCAGTGACCAATAAGGTTTGACTCGTTCATCAGCGCTATGCACTTGTTGTCGATATAAAACTCGACAAACTTGTTTCCGCTCGGGCAGCGGTCCCCCACATTGGTATCAAGAAGCTTTTCATAGAATTCCACCGATTTTTCAAAGTCCTTGACTATAAGATACACGCTTCCCAAGTGCAAAGGGTTCTTGTTCTTGCAGGATTCATCCGCCCTCCGCAGAAGCAGCTCATCGCAGGAGACATCAAAGATTTCGCTCATGCGGACTATCTTGTCCAGCTCCGGAACAGACTGCCCAAGCTCCCATTTCGAGATTGTCTGCCTTGAAACATCTAGAATCTCCGCCAAAGAAAGCTGCGTCAGACCGTGTTCTATTCTTAGCTGCTGTATTTTCTCGCCGATTGTCATGATATTTACCTCCGTTAATTTATTTACTCGAGCAAGATTATTGTAGCATATCGGAGGTAATTGTTCAACCAACTTTGGCAGGAATTTGCGCAACTGTGGGGTGCGCAAATGGAGTGACGGCTCAACCGTTTCTGAGTGATGATATCACCGCCTCAAACCTTGCATCACTCCTGATTGCGTCAAATTCTCCGCTTTCAAGCGCTTTAAGAAGCTTTTCGCGAGTGGACGCCCCCGAGCGCGTCCACTCCTGGGGCGAAATCGTCTCCCCCGAAAGCAGGATTGATGTATGCTCAGACTCCTCTGCGCAATCCATTTTGCGGGCATGCTCTGCGGCGCTCTCAATGCAGGATATCGCCTTTGTGCTGTCGGGCAGACTGCACCTTGCGATTTCGAGATATGTCCGGCTCAGAAAGCCATGACAGAAGCCGTAGTCGCTGTTCTCAAAGAGTAAGCCGAAGATTGACGGAATCTTTTCAAGAATCATCATTCGCTGTGATGTGCCCAAATCCGGTCTTTGCGAGGACTCGTAAATCAGCCTGTACATAAGATTCAGTGCAGAATCAAGGCTTTTTTTGATGAAATCTTCCCTCTCCTTCCCTTCAACCACACTCAGGGCGGTGTGCTCGATTCCCGACCATATACTCGGAAGCTTGTTCATCCAGAAAACCGCAGATTCCCGATTGCCGAGCAGTTTGTGACAGGCTGCAATATTTCTGATGCAGCGGCAGGATTCTTCAATATCATCGGTCATTTTCATGAATCGCTCCGAAACGGCAATCGACATTTCAAGATAATGCTTTCGCCTTCCGCCGACATTGTGAAGACCCATCAGGTATGAATCGGTCATAACGGCTTCGATAACGGTCAAATCATTGGGAAAGCGAGTGTAAAGCTCCTGCGAGAGTTCATATGCCGCCTGAATATCGCCCGCATGATGAGCGCTATGCCTTTGGGCGAGGTACTCACGTTTCGTCTGCTCGTTTGTCTCATAGTCCGCGCCCAAAAGCGTATCAACCGTCACGCCATAGAAGGACGCGAGGGTGGGCAGGAAGACAATATCAGGATAGGTCAAATTATTCTCCCACCGGCTGACCGACTGCTTAGAGACGTTCAGCAGCTCGGCAACCTGCTCCTGCGTCAAGCCCTTTTGCTTGCGAAGTTCTTTCAGCTGTTTACCAAAATCAAACATTTTTATCCACCTTTCGTTTAGTTTGAGGCCTCAGGTTGAATATAGCATGATTTCGGCGGGATGGCAAGGTATCGTTTTAAGATGATTATATCGAAAAATGAAACTTTTGAGGCAAGCCCTCCCCCATCTTGCAAAAACGCAAGCTAAACATATCGGTTTTTATACAATTCCCTCGCGCTGAGCGTATGTTTTATGACAAACACCGTCTTGGCTTGGGTATATCCGTCTCTGTCGTGCTCGAATTGATGCCACAGGCTCAGCTTCAGCCGCTCATATTCCTTTGCGATGTGCGGATTATCGTTCAGATAGTCCCTGAAATACAGCTCGTCGTTGTCCCCGGCGAAACGCAGGTGGAGGTGATACACCTTCTCGGCAAAGCCGTTTTCTGTATAACCACGGTTGAAGGATATCCGGCTCTCTGACTCCGCCATCTTAATAAACCCGCCTTTTGCGATTAGCTCGGAGACGACGGATATGTCCTCATCAGGGGATATCTCTACAAGGATATCGATAATCGGCTTCGCCCAAATTCCGTTTACAGCTGTGCTGCCGATGTGGCTTATGCGGATGATTCCGCGGGAGGATAGCGCAGAGCGCAGGATGGCTGACATCTCGGAATACCACGCTTGCCAGTCGGGGTTGTGGGAAGTGAGGGTTATGGGGAATAGCGCCCATAGCTCTTCGAGGGTCATTTCGGATAAGGGGGTGGGCATATTTAGTCCTCCTTCCATAAGCCGCGAAAGCGGCAAGCAGGCGAAGCCTGCGGTCTTAAATACATCGCCGTAAGGCGATACATCAACTTTTCTCTCTTCTCTCTTATCTTTTATCTGGAAAAGCCGCCAAATCATAGTAGATAAGAGAGAAAAGAGAAAAGAGAAAAGTACCAAAAAGAAAAGCCACCTAAGCGGCGGCTTTTCTTTTTGGTGCCGCTGACCGGACTTGAACCGGTACGCTTTTAAGGGCGAGGGATTTTAAGTCCCTTGTGTCTGCCTATTCCACCACAGCGGCTTATTTTTGCAACATTAGTATTCTATCACGGCTCGGGCTAAAAGTCAATATCTTTTTTGCTCTTGAATGCAATATTTCTTGATTTTAGCACTCTCGGTTTCAAAGCGTTAGCACTCACTATTGCTGAGTGCTAATTTTTAACGAAACATAACCGTTCCGTCACACAGCTTTCACAAATGGGGTCTATATTCATAATTGTCAAAGGGAGATAAGCAAAGGAAGACAGAATAAGGTCTTCCGCAGAAGTCTTAGCCCTCTTGATAATAACAAAAGAAAGTGATTAAAATGTAGTCCCCCGCTTTCGCACCATCATCAATCACAAAAAAATATACACACTGCTAAATTTATTGGAGGCTTAATTATGTTAGTACCTTATGTAAGAAGAAATAATTCACTGTCAGCATTCGACCCGTTCAGAGAGCTTGATGAGCTTGAACACGCTATCTTCGGCGACAGCCGTTCCACCAAAATGGCGGCATTCTCCACCGATATCAAGGACAATGGCGACCATTACACCCTTGAAGCCGACCTTCCCGGAGTTAAGAAGGAGGATATCAAGCTGGATTTGACCGACAACGTTCTTACCATCAACGCCGAGCGCCACTCGGAATATGAGGAGAAGGACAAGAAGGGCAACTACGTCCGCTGTGAACGCTCCTACGGCTCCTATCAGAGGAGCTTCGACACTACCGGAATCGACACCGACAATATCGACGCCGAATTTGTGGATGGCGTTCTGAAGCTTACGCTTCCCAAGATAAAGGAAGTTAAGCCGGAAACCAGAAGGCTGGAAATTAAGTAATTATTGCAGCAATGAATCCCCTCTGCATAAACTGCGGAGGGGATTTTTTGTGGGCGGCAGTACGTGTGGCTTCGACCGGCGTGCCCGTATAGCATAGCGTTCTATCGCAGTTTGTTGGGGAAACGGACAGAGTGCGGGCGGAGGTCTACGCGAAGCGTTAACAGTGGGTAACTTGCCCACTGTTAACGCGGCGCGTGGGCGGTTTCGCCGCCCGGACGGCAACGCCGTCCAGACCTCCGCTGCCCAGCTATGTTGTGGGGCGCGCCTCCCTGTGAGCGAGCACAGCCCTATTGACAAACCAACCCCAACCATGCTATAATAAAGAAAACAAGCCAAAAGGGGGCATTCGCCATGAAAACCAAGCAAAAAGTCTTACTGTCAGTATCAGTGGTAGTAGTTGCCGCAATAACTGCTTTTGCGGTGTGGTATTTCTTCCCTGTGAGCTTTTTGCGGGATATTGAACCATCAGATGTGCAATCAATAACCATTGCCAACGGCTGCTCAGGAAATGAATTTGTCGTTGAAGACCGCACAGAAATCGAGTATATCGTGGAAAGCATACAGAAAGTAAAAATGAGGAAGGACAGCATTTCCGAGGGTAAAAAGGGCTGGCTCTTCAATCTGGAATTCTACGGCAGCGACGGAACAGAGCTTGACAGATTTTATGTCGAAGGTGATTACATGCTCCGTAAGGACCCTTACTATTATCAAGCGTATCGCAGCAGCGGCAGGCTTTGTGCTTATTATTTAGAAGAGCTTGAGAAAAAATATTCGGAATAGCTTAAAATTTATCGGGCGGTTATCTGTGATAGATAACCCGCCCGATTTTTGTCTGTATAATGTTATTTATTGATTTACCCGACCGGCGAAGCCTCTATCGTCTCCTTAGAAATCATCATACATCTTGTATCAAATGTAACAGCCTTCGGGACTAACGAATAGAACTCTTCTCCCTCGCCGACTGTGTTATCACCGCAATACTTCATATAAACCATGTTTTTGGCAATATATAGAAAATTATCATAGTTGCGGTTCAAGGATTTTTCGAGATTATCAAGCTCATCCAGCGTATCCAGAGGATCCGCAGGCGAAACAGGGGTGCAGAATTTCTGATTGGCGATATGCTCCCTGATTTCAAGCACCGAAAGCGGGGTGCCGCTCTCATCCACCCAATAATAGTTGTTGGTGATGTCCAGCATTACCCACTTGTTTAGTGAGCTGTCCCACACCTCATTCACAACATGGCAGTCGCTGTCATAAACGGAGTTGGGGCATATCCACACCTTGCGGGAGTATATGCCGAGTGCTAAGCACATTTCGTTCAGTATCTGAGCCTTGGCACGGCAGTTTATGCCCTGCTTTTTGTTGTCTAAGCTGTACTGCAACAGCGCCAAAGCGTTCATCTCAACGTGATTGTCATAGTCGGATTTGTGGCGGAGCCTTCCCGAGTATTCGTTCATCAAAGCTTTTGCCTTATCAAGCTCGGTTCCGTCCCCGGCGGTTTTTTCTACGCCGTATTTGCTCAGCAGTTCAGGATATTCAGCGTTGTCAAAATCGTATGTAATGCCGAAATCCTCACCGCCACGAAATTCCAGCGCATTGTAAAGAATACCGGCTTCCATATAGTATATCTCTTCTGTCGACTGCAAGTAGGATGTCTGAATTATCCAGTCGCCGTTTCCTGACAGGATGTACGCTGAAAACGCCGTCAGCAGGGCTATTATTATAACCAGCAGGCAGAATATTGCTTTTACTTTCTTATGCTTTTTCGCAGAATTAGTATTAGACATAATGGTTTCTCCGAATCAAGTGATTTGCCGCCGTATGACAGCTTCCAATCTATATAGTACCCGCGAACCACAAAAGGTTGGCGGAACACAAAAAAATTTCCGCAGAATGAAAAAAACTTGACATCAGCCAAGCTTCATGATAAAATAAAAAGGTATATATGTCCCCATTAAAGCATATATACCTTATCTCTTTGTGTTATTAGTATAACACAAATCAAGTCAAAAATCAATCGGCAAATGCAACAATTTCAAGGAGGAATAATTATGGAATTTGACTTATTTTCACAGATGACGTCCCCGGCGCTTCAGACAAAGCGGCTGGAATCACAGATACTTGCACTGCGCGAGCGCGCTGTAAGCTATGGCTTGGTGATATCGCAAAAGGACGCTTCAGCCCTCGCCGCAGTGGGTGTTGAGCAGCTTCACGAGCAGGAGCGGGTGGAGTTTGCGCAGAGCGCGGTTGTCAAAATAATCGAGAAATTCATGGAGAGCACATATATTTCGCAGTCGGATTTTGTCGAAACCATCTCCGAGCTTATCGGCATCTTCTACGAGGTCAAGGAGGAAAGCCTTGACGTTCTTACTGACGACGATGTGATATCCGCGATGTTTGACTGCTTTGAGAATATCAGCAACGGCGATATTGAGCTTCTTCGCACCCGCGACCTTGAACGGCTGATAAGGCGGGCACGAGGTGAAGCCTATGATATTGACTACGACGAGGACGAATGACCCTGAAAGAAAGGCAGGCGCACAAAATGGATTCATTGCAAAGGCAGGATACCCCCAACCGCCCCGACGACGCGTTTCAGCTCTTGGAAACGCCAAAGCGCTCTAACTACGCCGCAAGCCTTATGGCTATATGCTCGGCGCAGGGGCTGATTTCGGCGGAGCAATCGCGGAAAATCATGGAGGAGCTTTTTGAGGATTTTGCCGAGATAGCCGCGCAATACACCTTCCGCGAAAGCAGCTCGCTCCGGCGGGAGCTTGCCGAGCAGCTTTATTCCTCGGTGCTTTACCGGGCGGACGTGTATCTATTATCCCTTGGGTCGGACGCTGAAGCTGTCAAAGCGCTTGCAAGCATTCCCATGAAGCGGATACTGGAGCTTGGCAGGGATGAGCTTCTGCGGATTCACGAGGGCAACCGCGCTATATTCAAGCGCGCATACAATTCGCGGCTGGATATAAGCATACCGGAATACCGCCACATTATGCTCACGGCGTTTGACAGATACTACCAGCGCTACTCTGCGCGATTCAACGCGCGCTCCATCTGCACCGACATAGACTATCCGCTTCTGGGTCGTCCGGCTTATGCTATCGAGGTGGAGGGCGCAATGTTCATCCGCGAGTATTACTATTGCATAGCGCTTGAAAACGAGTTCTGCCAGATGCTTGATATCGAGGGCATCAGGCGGCTACTAAGGGCTGAATACGGCGGCGGGTTCGGGCTGATTGGGGTGAACATCTGCGAGGCGGTGTGTCGGCGGGTATTTGGCAATATTTTGCTTGGGCGGAGCGGATTCAGCCTGTCGACCCGGGACGGAGACGGTGAGGAAATCAAGGCATTGCGGGCGAATATGTCCGGTGAGACGATTTCGAGGGCGGTTCTGGATGGGTTGGAAGCACTTCGGGACGATTTTCCGAATGATGAGGTTTTTCGTTATATTTCGGGGTTTGTTAAGCAGTACATCAAATAAGATAAAAAGTGGGAGCCGGCACTGACAGATGTGCCGACTCCCTATAAAGCCGATTCGCTTAATAATTATTTACCCTCGCTCTTCTTAGCGTCCTTTCTGCCAAGGATGAGGTTAACTATAATTCCCAGAATAAGTGCGGTGGCGATAGAGGTAATCGTCAGCGCGCCGAGCTTCAGCGAAAGTCCGCCAATGCCGCAGACCAGAATTGTGGAGACGACAAACAGGTTTCTGTTATCCTCCAAATCAACCTTCTGCACCATTTTAAGTCCCGAAACGGCGATGAAGCCATAAAGAGCTATGCACACGCCGCCCATTACGCAGGAAGGAATGGTGCGGAGAATTGCCATAAGCGGACTGATAAAGGATATTACTATGCACATAATAGCCGCAGTTAAAATCGTGTAGACGGAAGCGTTTTTCGTGATAGCGATGCAGCCTACCGACTCGCCGTAAGTGGTGTTGGGGCAGATACCGAAAGTCGTGCCCGCGATGGAGCCTATTCCGTCGCCCAGAAGCGTGCGCTTAAGACCGGGGTCGGTGATGAGGTCTCTGCCGATGATGGTGCCAAGGTTTTTATGGTCGGCGATATGCTCGGCAAACACGACGAACGCAACGGGAATAAACGCTATTGCGACTTCCGCAACGCCGCCCGCTGTTATGAACTGGGAACCTTCTATCCCCGCTTTGCCGCTTGTCAGCTCCTTAATCGCCTCTATAAGCGCGAAGTCGGGATAATCCAGAATTGCGGCAATACCCACAAAGTTACCCGCTTCGTCCACGAAGTTGTTTATAATCGGAGAAAAATCGATTATCATGAGGTACTGGCAGTCGGTCGCGTAGCCTATCGCGGTGAAAATCGCCGCGACTACGTAGCCTGCCGCAATGCCGATGACGAAAGGAACAAGCTTCATCATCTTGTACTTTTTCTGTGACGAGCAGATAATAATCGTCAGAAAAGCAACAAGTCCGCAAAGAAGACCGATAAGGTTGTAACTTCCGTAAATATTGACGCCGTCTAAACTGCCCGAAGCCTTGACCATATCGCCCATGGCGTTGCCCGCAAGCGAAAGACCGATAATGGCTACGGTAGGTCCGATTATTACGGGCGGAAGCAGTTTATTGACCCATGCGGTGCCCGCAAAATGAATGATAATCGCGAATACGACGTAGACAAGTCCCGCAAAAACGGAGCCGATGATTATACCGAGGTAACCGTAAGTCATCGCCACGAACAGCGAGCTTAAGAACGCAAAGGAGCTTCCTAAGTAGACGGGACTGCGGAACTTGGTTATAAACAAATAGATAATCGTACCTATGCCGGCGCCCAGCAATGCCGCCGGAATCTGCATGGGCAGTCCGAGGATGGTAGGCACGGCAATCGTCGCCGCGATAACCGCCAGCACTTGCTGAAGCGCGAAGACCAGCAGCTGCCCGAATTTGGGCTTGTCGTGCAAATCGTAAAGTAAACCGTTTTGTGCCATTTTTTCTTCCTCCGAAAAAATTTTTTACCGAACGTCAAAAAAAAGAAGCCGCCTTTAAAAGGCACTTCCCTTACAAAAAACAAAACGCATCCGAAAAATAAAAACGGCGAATCTCACTTTTTCCGCTCGAAAGGTATTTACCGGTGAAATTCTTTAATTCCATTTTTGCTCCTCTTATGCGTTTACCGCAAGAAAACACCGCCGTATTTTTATATCAACTTACGGCTTACCGAATTTAATCGGATTTTTGCTTCCCGCATATTCGCTTCATAAGTTTTCGTCAAACTTTACGGGCATTATTATAGCACAAACGCATACGCCTTTGCAAACGAAAAAGCGACTGTTTCCGACATTTTTTGTTTTTATGTTTTTACAATTTTTTACTGAGGTTTTTAAACCCGCATACGGGTTTTAAGCGTGCAGTCACAAGACGCACAAAATATTAATAAATCCAAAAAATTTCCGCCTGATAATTTAACTTGTCAAAAAATTTATAAGCGCCCATAAGCCCAAAGCTACACCCAATCCCGCAACTACCAGCAACGGTTTTATCGCGTATTTATACCAAAATTGCCATTTTGCCATCTTTTTCCCGTTTATCCTGCGGCATCGTTCCGCTATAACGGACGAAATTCCCTCAGGCGCGCCGTAATAGTCCGTTTCGCCGCCCGTTATACCTATGCGCGCGTCGGGACAGGAATTAAAAAATTCAAGGTCGCCGAAAGGATTGTATTTTTCGTCCTTAAGACAACGCGCTTCTATAAGGCATTCCCATGCGCGCGCGTGAAAAGGATAATTTTTCACAAGATTTTCGGCGTATTTCAGTCCTTCCTTTACGTCAAGCGCGTTCAACTTTCGTCCTTTAGCCGTTTGCTCGTTAATGCGGGCGTTGTCAAGACAGATTTTCGCAATATCACAGTAAGTTTCGCGCGTTTTTTCGTCGCATAAATCAATCGCTGTCTTAAAATGCGGCAAAGCGGTTATATCCCCCGCGTAAAAAGCAAGCTCCGTTTCGTCCGCGACTGCGGCCGCCGCAAGAAAGCGCAATCTTTCGACGGCAAAATCGTCGGAAGGCAAGTCCTTGAGAATTTCTTCCGCTTCGTAAAAAGAGCCTTGCTCCAGACAGCGGCGCGCAAGCCGGGTTTTTGCGCGCAGAATTTTTTTATCCGCGTCGTCGGTCTTTATTTGAGCCGATTCAACCGTAAAAATTCTGCCGCTTTGTTTCAGCTTTTCCCGAAATTGCTCGATGGAGAGCGAAATTTCCGTAAAGCCGCCCTCCTCGATAAGCTGAAAAATCAGCGAGCCGCAATATTCGCACGCGTAATAATTCCCCTTTGGCTTAAGCGCGGCGCCGCAATTTGCGCATTTAAGTTCGACTGTCGCCATTTACACCTCTTAAAAATTCAACAGCTTTATTTAATATTATATTTTCCGTATAAATTTGTCAACTTTCAAACGCATCGGTTTTTTTCAGAAGGTTTAAAAATATCCTTATATATAGTTTTTCAAATGAATTTCTGTAATTTCTCCGCCGCTTTTGACAAAACCCGTCCATACCGCTTGTTTTTGGACGCGACAATACGAAATTGTGAATTAATGAAAATTTTACTTGTGATTTTTTATATGTTTTAAAAAGAATTTGTTGAAATTTTATTGACTTTTATTGAATTTTATTTTATAATTAAGTGGAAAATAGGAGATGGATAATGGTAACGATTAAAGACATTGCAAAAGCTTCGGGTGTTGCACCAAGTACGGTATCTTACTCGCTTAACAACGACAGCCGTATTCCCGAAGAAACAAGACAAAGAGTTTTGGCAGCCGCCCAG
>CALDFS010000327.1 GCA_937942105.1 uncultured Ruminococcus sp.
AAACGCTCATCGAGTCGCCCGAGTGAACGCCGGTGCGCTCTACAAGCTCCATTATTCCGGGGATGAAGACCTTCTCGCCATCGCAGATAGCGTCCACCTCGACCTCTTTTCCGGCAAGGTACTTGTCAACTAAAACCGGCTTGTCAACATCCACTTCAACGGCGTTTTTAAGGTAGTGCCGAAGCATCTTTTCATTGGCGACTATTTCCATAGCCCGCCCGCCTAAAACAAACGATGGGCGCACCAGAACAGGATATCCTATCCGCTCGGCGGCTTCAACTCCGGCTTCTATGTTTGTAACCGCCTCGCCCTTGGGGTTGGGTATTCCAAGCGAGCGGATGACCTCATCAAAAGCGTCCCTATTCTCCGCCTTTTCTATGCCGACGCAGTCGGTTCCAATTATCTTAACCCCGCGCTTTGTAAGCGGCTCGGCAAGGTTTACGGCCGTCTGTCCGCCAAGGGTAGCAATAACTCCGAGCGGCTTTTCAAGGTGGATGATGTTCATAACATCCTCAACAGTCAGCGGCTCGAAATAGAGCTTGTCGGCGGTGGTGTAGTCGGTTGATACCGTTTCCGGGTTGTTGTTTATAACTATGGCTTCATAGCCAGCATCCTTGATAGTTCTAACTGCGTGAACGGTAGAATAGTCAAACTCCACGCCCTGCCCGATTCTTATAGGACCCGAGCCAAGAACAATAACCTTTTTGCGCTCGGAAACAATCGATTCGTTTTCATCCTCATATGTCGAGTAAAAGTAGGGAACATAGCTCTTAAACTCGCTGGCGCAGGTATCTATCATCTTGTATACCGGGAAAAGATTCATTTCGCAGCGGCGCTTGTAAATGTCATCCTCGGTGGTCTTCCAAAGCTCGGCAATGTAGGAATCCGAAAAGCCCATCTTCTTAGCCTCCCGCATAAGCTCGGGGGAATCGGGCGAAGCCTCCATCTCCTTTTCAAAATCGACTATTTTCTTGATTTTGTCTAAGAAGAACATATCTATTCCGGTTATGTTGCATATTCTCGAATGGTCAACACCCGCCCACATCAGCTGGGAGATGGCGTAGATTCTATCGTCTGTGCCCTCCTTGATGTAGTCGAGCAGGTCGTCAACGCTCATATGCTCCGAGTCGAACTTCGCCATGTGGATATGATTCTTTGAGTCCTCCAGCGAGCGTATAGCCTTCAAAAGGCTTTCCTCCAGCGTTCTTCCCACGCTCATGACCTCGCCGGTAGCCTTCATCTGGGTGGAAAGGGTGTTCGAGGCTGAGGTGAACTTGTCAAACGGGAATCGCGGCATTTTGGTAACTACATAGTCGAGCGTCGGCTCGAAGCAGGCAGGTGTGTTTGCAAGCTGAATCTCGTCCAAATTCATGCCAACGGCGATTTTAGCCGATACCCTTGCAATCGGATATCCGCTCGCCTTGGAAGCAAGCGCCGACGAGCGTGAAACCCTCGGATTTACCTCGATAACGTAATATCTGAACGACTGCGGGTCTAAGGCAAACTGAACATTGCATCCACCCTTAACGTTAAGCGCGCGAATGATTTTCAGCGCAGAATCGCGCAGCATATGGTATTCTTTGTTTGTTAAAGTCTGGCTGGGGGCTACAACAATAGAGTCTCCGGTGTGGATTCCTACAGGGTCCAAGTTCTCCATGTTGCACACGGTTATAGCGGTGTCGTTAGCGTCCCGCATTACCTCGTATTCGATTTCCTTGTAGCCCTTTATGCTCTTTTCAACCAGAACCTGATGAACAGGGGAGAGCGCAAGGGCGTTTTTCATCATGACAGCCATTTCATCGGGGTCATATGCAAACCCTCCGCCCGTGCCGCCCAGGGTGAAAGCGGGGCGAAGGATTACCGGGTAGCCGATATCCTCGGCAGCTTTTAAGCCTTCCTCAACGCTGTAGGTTATCTGCGAAGGAACAACCGGCTCGCCGATGCGCTGGCAAAGCTCCTTAAAAAGCTCCCTGTCCTCGGCGCACTCAATGCTTTTGGCGTCTGTTCCCAAAAGCTCGATTTCGCACTCCTGCAAAACCCCCTTTTTGGCGAGCTGCATGGCAAGATTGAGCCCTGTCTGACCGCCTATTCCGGGAACGATAGCGTCCGGTCTTTCATATCTGCAAATCCTTGCAACGAATTCAAGCGTCAGCGGTTCCATGTAAACCTTGTCGGCGATGGATGTATCAGTCATGATAGTTGCGGGGTTGGAGTTGCAAAGAATTACCTCGTAACCCTCTTCCTTCAAGGCGAGGCATGCCTGAGTTCCGGCATAGTCAAACTCCGCCGCCTGACCGATAACAATAGGTCCCGAACCGATAACCAGAACCTTTTTTATATCAGTGCGCTTGGGCATACTGCTTCGCCCCCTTCATGTTTTCTAAGAATTTGTCAAAAAGATAGTGCGAATCCTGCGGACCGGGTGCACTTTCCGGGTGATACTGCACGCTGAACACCTTGTCAGCCTTGCACTCAACCCCCTCAACCGTTTTATCCAGCAGGTTTATATGTGTAATTTCAAGCTCGGTGGATTTTATGCTTTCAGGGTCAACAGCATAGCTGTGGTTCTGCGATGTCATTTCAATTTTGCCTGTTTCAAGATTCTTTACAGGATGGTTTCCACCCCTGTGTCCGAATTTAAGCTTATATGTCTTAGCCCCATATGCAAGCGATATTATCTGGTGACCAAGGCAGATTCCGAAAATAGGATACTTGCCCCTTAAATTTCTTACAAGCTCTATAGCAGTCTCAACATCCTCCGGGTCGCCGGGACCGTTTGAAAGAACCACGCCGTCAGGGTTCATAAACTCTATTTCCTCGGCAGTGGTGTTGTAAGGAACTATGGTAACGTTGCAGCCGCATTTGTTCAGCGAGCGGATGATGTTGAGCTTGATTCCGCAGTCCAGTGCAACAACATTGTAAATCGGGTTAGCCGTCCTTGAATACCAGCGCTTTTTGCAGCTCACCTTTGATACCGCGTCGTGCGGAACTGGGGTATTCTTTATGATTGAAAGCCCCTCTTCCAAAGTGGTGGAAGCGTCGGTGATAAGCACCCTTCTCGAACCCAAATCGCGGATGCTGCGTGTAAGCTTGCGGGTGTCAACTCCGTATATTCCGGGGATATCGTTTTCCTCCAACAGCTCCGAAAGTGTTTTGGTGTAGCGGAAGTTCGAGGGCATATCGTTGTAATCCCGAACGATAAGTCCGCCTATGGTAATGGCTTTGGATTCAAAATCATCATCCGTGATGCCGTAGTTGCCAATCAGCGGATAAGTCATAACCACTGCCTGATAGGTATATGATGGGTCGGAAACTATCTCCTGATATCCCGCCATAGAGGTATTGAAAACGATTTCAAGCACGCGGTTTGAGCCGCTTCCGAAGCCGTAGCCCATATACTCGCTTCCGTCCTCCAAAATCAGCTTTCGGTTGAATTTTAACATATTATATCAATGCCTTTCAAGATATTATAAGTGCGGCGCGTGCAGCGTCAGAACATCTGAATATATTCGTCTCTTTCAGCTCCTACAGAAGCATACTTCACCGGGCAGCCCACAGCTTTTTCGATGTATTCAATGTACTTAACTGCCGCTTTGGGAAGCTCATCCTTGGTGCGGCAGCCTGAGATATCTCCGAAGCCTTCAACGTATTCAATCACCGGCTTTGCCCTGTCAAGCTTAGCACCGGTGGGGAAGTCGGTGGTTATTTCACCGTCAACATCATACGCCACGCATACCGGAATTTTATCCATGTAGGAAAGAACATCAAGCTTGGTGAGCGCGATATAGTCGCAGCCCTGAACCAAAGCGCCGTATTTAGAAGCGGGGATATCGAACGGACCAACTCTGCGTGGTCTGCCGGTGGCAGCACCGTATTCCCCTCCTGCGGCTCTCAGCTTTTCGGCTTCCTCTCCGAACATCTCAGCAGTGAACGGACCTTCGCCGACGCAGGTTGAGTAAGCCTTCATGATTCCGATGGAGTTGTCTATCTTGGCTCCGGGTATGCCAGCGCCTATGGGCGCATACATTGCAAGCGTGGTGGATGATGATGTGTAGGGATATATTCCGAAATCGATATCCCTTAAAGCTCCGAGCTGGGCTTCAAACATAATGTCCTTACCCTCGGAAATTGCATTGTTAAGATACTTGGAAACATCACAAACATATGGTTTTATAACCTCGCCGTACTTTTTCAGCCAGTCCATAATCTCGTCAGCCTTGACGGGCTCGTGACCGTAGCCTACAACGGTTATATTCTTCCACTCAACAATATCGCAGAGCTTTTCGTAAAGACCCTTTTCGTCAAACAGGTCACCCATGCGTATGCCCTTTTTCATGTATTTGTCGGAGTATACCGGGGCAATTCCTCTGCGGGTAGAGCCGTACTTCTTGTCAGCCAAGCGCTCTTCCTCCATTATATCCTGCATTTTGTGGTAAGGCAGGCAGATTATTGCCTTATCGCTGATTTTCAGGTTTTCAGGGGTGATTTTTATGCCCTTTTCGGTCAGGTAAGATATCTCCTTTGTAAGATGCTCAATATCTATGACCATGCCGTTGCCCATAACGTTAACGGTAGTCTCCCTTAAAATGCCGGACGGCAGAAGATTAAGTATAAACTTGCCCTTCTCGTTTATAACGGTGTGACCGGCGTTGTTTCCGCCCTGATAGCGGCAGATGATATCATAGTCCGCCGAAAGCAGGTCAACCATTCTGCCCTTGCCCTCGTCGCCCCAGTTTGTTCCTACTATTGCTGTTAACATATCAAAATTCCTTTCTGCAATGGGTTTAAACGCTTACCGAGGCGTCAACCTCGCCGATTTCATACGATTTAAGAACTTCGCGAACGGCGGCAACATATTCCTCTGTCTGCTCCTTGGCACGTCCTGTAAATCCGCCCTCTTCGATTATTTTCAGTATCTCGTCCTTGGTGATATTGAATACCGGGTCAGCGGCGATTCTGTCAATAAGGTCGTTGTCCGCGCCCGATTCCTTGATTGCTTTTGCAGCGGCAACCGAATGACGGCGGATAGCCTCGTGCAGGGTCTGCCTGTCTCCGCCTTTCTTAACGCTGTACATAAGTATGTTTTCTGTCGCGATAAAGGGAAGCTCGTCCATTAAGTGGCGGTTTATCATTCCGGGGTAGACTGTCATTCCCTTAACTATGTTTATAACAAGGGTGAGTATGCCATCCACCGCTAAAAACGCCTCGGGGATGCTTATTCTGCGGTTTGCGGAGTCGTCCAGAGTCCTCTCAAACCACTGCTCGCTCGCAGTCATGGCAGGGTTCATAGTGTCCGCAATTACGTATCTTGCCAGCGATGCAATTCTTTCACTTCTCATAGGATTACGCTTGTATGCCATTGCCGAGGAGCCGACCTGTCCCGCCTCGAAGGGTTCGTCAACCTCTTTCAGGTGCGACATAAGCCTAATGTCGTTCGAGAACTTGTGCGCGCTCTGCGCTATTCCCGAAAGCGCGGAAAGCGTAAAGTAATCAACCTTGCGGGTATATGTCTGTCCGCTTACGGCGTATGCGCAGTCAAAGCCCATCTTCTTGGCGATAAGCGCTTCAAGCTTTTTGACCTTCTCGTGGTCGCCATCGAAAAGCTCCAAAAAGCTTGCGCCGGTGCCGGTGGTTCCGCGGCATCCCAAAAGCTTTAAATTGCCCAAGACGAAATCGATGTGCTCCAAATCCATCATCAAATCCTGAAGCCAAAGGGTGGAGCGCTTGCCAAGCGTCGTCGGCTGTGCCGCCTGAAAATGTGTGTAGGCAAGGCAGCTTAGGACTTTGTGCTTCTCAGCGAAGTCTGCAAGCGCGGAAATCGCCGTTAAAAGCTTCTGACGGATAAGCGTAAGCGCCGCTTTCTGCTGGATGATATCGGTATTGTCCCCAACATAGCAGCTTGTTGCGCCGAGATGGATTATGGGTCGAGCCTTGGGGCAGGCGAGACCAAAGGTGTATATGTGCGCCATAACATCGTGCCGGACTTCCTTTTCCCGCTTGGCGGCGGTTTCGTAGTCGATATCGGTGATGTGCTGCTTCATTTCGTCTATCTGCTCGTCGGTGATGCTAAGACCTAGCTCTTTTTCGCTTTCGGCAAGGGCTATCCAAAGCTTGCGCCATGTGGAAAACTTCATATCGTCCGAGAAGATGTGCTGCATCTCGCGGCTTGCATACCGCTTGCAAAGCGGATTTTCGTATCTGTCTGACATTTTTATCTCCTTAAATTATGTATTTTGCGATGTCTTCAAGTAATCATAAGCCTCAGTAATCCACTGATGAGGCATCAGCAGCAAGCCGTTGTCAAATTGATACTTTATGAAAAAGTAACAGGCTTCGTCCAGCGACTCTGCGGCCTTGCATTTGAGTATATCGTAATACGGCGGCAAATCCTTTTGATCCCATGAAATTTTGTCCGCAATGAATATGACCTTGTCATACATCCCGGCGTTTTTCTTAAGGGTTGTGTGGCACTCAACGGCGCTCAGAATCTCCGCATCATCAATCCCAAAATTTTCTTCCGCGATTATTTTTGAGATTCTTTGGTGCAGAAGGAAATGATACTTTTCCTCCGCAGGGTCAATTTCCATATTTCGTGATTTTGCCGTTTCATACATTTCCTGCGGGGACATTATTGCGCTGATGTCGTGAAGCAACGCGGCAAGCCTTGCTTTCGAGATATCCAAACCATATATTTCCGCCAGCCAGACCGCTGTTTCGGATACTTCCTCAACGTGCCTAAGCGTGTTTTCCTTGTGACAACTCAGATATGTATTCCTTATTGCTTCAATTACCTCGCGCTCGTCCAATAAAATCACCCCGCCGGTATCAGTATATCCCTTTTATTATATAATTTTTTTCAAGGAAATGCAATACCAAAAGGTGAATTATATGTTAGCTTTAAGTCTTTCCAGAACGTCTCTGTATCCGTCGAGGACGTTTCCTAAATCCCTGCGGAATCTATCCTTGTCCATCTTTCTGTCAGTCTCAGCGTCCCACAGCCTGCAAGAGTCGGGGGATATCTCGTCGCACAACAAAAGCTCTCCGTCAGCTCTGCCGAATTCCAGCTTGAAGTCTATAAGCTTAATTCCCGCCTTAGCAAAAAGCTCGGTCATAAGCTCGTCAATTTTTAAGGATTCCGCCCTCAGCTCGTCAAGCTCTGCCTGTGTGGCAGCTCCTATTGCGGTAAGCTGACAGTCGTTAATCATTGGGTCGCCAAGCTCGTCGCTCTTAAGGCTGAATTCTACGACCTTGTTTTTAAGAGGAGTGCCCTCCGCAACGCCGTATTTCTTTGAAAAGCTTCCTGCGGCGACGTTTCTAACAATAACCTCAACCGGAACGATTTCAGCGTGCTTGACTAAGATTGTGGTATCGTTAATCACATTTAACAGATGGGTCTTGACGCCGTTTTTCATAAGATATTCAAATATTATGTTTGATATAGCTGCGTTCAGCTTGCCCTTTCCCGGCAAATTCTCCTTTTTAGCACCGTTTCCTGCGGTTGCAGTGTCCTTATAGGTGATAACGCAGGTGCCGGGTTTGGTTCCTTCATAGACGATTTTTGATTTTCCTTCGTAAAGTTTATTAAGCTTGTTCATTTTTATTTACCTCTTTATTTTAATATAAATTTTAGACTTTATTTGTTTTGGCTTCTTTCAAGCGATGCTTTTACAAATCCGAAGAACAATGGGTGCGGGCGCTGAGGTCTTGACTTGAATTCGGGGTGATACTGCACTCCAACGTGGAAGGCTCTTTCGCTAAGCTCTACGGTTTCAACCAGCCTTCCGTCCGGCGACATTCCCGAAAGGGTGAGTCCGTTCTCGCTCAGGATATCGCGGTAGGTGTTGTTGAATTCATAGCGGTGGCGGTGGCGCTCGTTTATAAGCCCGGATTTATAGCAGCGCTCCATAGTTGTTCCGCTCTTGATAACGCAGGGGTAGCTTCCCAAGCGGAGCGTTCCGCCCTTGTCGATGTCGTTGGACTGCCCGGGCATGAAGTCTATTACCTTGTTCGCGCAAAGCTCGTCAAACTCACCCGAGTTGGCGTCTTTAATTCCGGCAACGTTTCTTGCATATTCTATAACAGCTATCTGCATGCCTAAACATATTCCGAAGTAGGGGACGGTATGCTCCCTTGCATACTTAGCCGCCAGAATCATTCCCTCGATCCCTCTTCCGCCGAAGCCGCCGGGAACAAGTATTCCGTCAAGCAGGGCAAGGATGCTTTCATATGTATCCGGCGTCAGGGTTTCGGAATCTATCCATTCTATGTTAACATATGCGTTCAGCGGATATCCCGCATGGCGCAAAGCCTCGGCAACCGAAAGATAAGCGTCGTGCAGCTGAACGTATTTTCCAACAAGACCTATAGTTACATGATGCTTGCGCGAATGAATCTCATCGACCATCCGCTTCCAGTCGGTAAGGTCAGGCTTGGGAACGCCTAAACCAAGCTCGCGGCAGACGACGTCCGAGAACCCCTCATTTTCAAGCATCAGCGGAACCTCATAGAGATCGCCCAATGTCATATTCTCAATAACGCAGTCCGGCTTGACGTTGCAGAACATCGAAATCTTTTTGAAGATTGAAGGCTCCAGCGGTCTGTCACATCTTAAAACTATGATGTTGGGGTTGATTCCCATTCCCAGAAGCTCCTTTACCGAGTGCTGGGTGGGCTTGGACTTATGCTCGTCCGACCCGCTCAAAAAAGGTACCAGGGTGACATGAATAAAGAGACTGTTCTCCCTTCCGACTTCAAGGGATATCTGTCTCACCGCCTCAATGAAGGGCTGGGATTCAATGTCGCCGATGGTACCGCCGATTTCTGTTATAACAACGTCCGCCGAGGTCTCACGTCCTACGCGGTAAACGAAGTCTTTAATTTCGTTGGTGATGTGGGGGATTACCTGAACCGTTGAGCCAAGATATTCGCCCCTGCGCTCCTTGTTAAGAACATTCCAGTATACCTTGCCTGTGGTAAGGTTGGAGAATTTGTTCAGATCCTCGTCGATAAAGCGTTCGTAGTGACCAAGGTCAAGGTCGGTTTCTGCGCCGTCCTCGGTTACGTATACTTCGCCGTGCTGATAGGGGCTCATTGTGCCGGGGTCAACGTTGATGTAGGGGTCTAACTTCTGTGCCGCAACCTTAAGTCCGCGCGCCTTCAGAAGCCTTCCCAGCGAAGCAGCCGTTATTCCCTTGCCGAGTCCTGAAACAACGCCGCCGGTAACGAATATGTACTTCGTCATAAAAATCTTCCTTTCTTCCCTTTATTATATTTGATGCCTTGCTTTTATTGTGAACTATGCTCGCGCAATATCTCCTCCGCGATTGCAGCCTTTGTAACGCAGCGGTCCATAGCTGTTTTTTCGATATATCTGTGCGCGGCGGCCTCACTCATGCCCTTTTCGGATATAAGTATCAGCTTTGCCCGGTTTATAAGCCTTATCTGCGCCATTTTTTCCTCGAACGGGACAGCCTTTTTTTCGATGCGTTTTAGCCTTGCGTTTGTGCCGCAGAGCAAAAGCATAGTCTCTAAAATTACCTGAGCGGGAGCGGGCTTAGATACGGTCAGTATTCCGAACGGGGCAAGCCTGCCGCTGATATCAGCAAAATGCTCGTTCCTCACAAGCAGAAGTATCCCCGAGCTTGTTTTGTGGCAAAGCTCGCTTGCAAACCGCGCGCCGAACTCGTCGCGCAGGGGCGCGTTTATCATTATGATGTCGAAGCTCTGCTCCAAAAGAAGCCGCTTTGCGCTTGAAGCGTCAAGCGATACCTGAATGGGGTAATACTGGGCATCCGGCAGAAGCTTAACAATGGTGCTGTTGAATTTTTCGGAAGAGGATACCACTAAAACGCTGCAAACATTCTCTTTCATTTCCATTGCTAACACCTGCCAGACCTGATCATATGAATGATTATTTTTATTTGCAGTATCCCCTGATTATCTCATCGGGCAGACACCGCTTTATGAACTCCGAGTCTAAAGCCTCGTCAGCTGCCGATTTAAGGCTCTTCGGCAGAATGTCGTAATCCGCCTTGAGCGCCTCCGAGGCGCTGAACATATTTATCATAGAAGGCTCGCCCGGCTTGAGTCCCTTTTCCACGCCCTCGATTCCGGCGTTGATTATCAGCGCCATGGCAAGGTAGGGGTTGCACATCGGGTCGGGTGAGCGAAGCTCCGCGCGCCTGTATTCGCCCGCCGCCGCAGGTATTCTTATCAGCTGCGAGCGGTTTCTTCTTGACCACGAAATGTACTTAGGCGCCTTATCCGAGCCAAATCGCTTGTAGGAATTTGCTGTGGGGTTCAGAAAAACCGTCATTTCCTTTATTTTTTCAAGGATTCCCGCAATTACCGATGGCATTATATCCTCATCCATGCTTGAATTCCTTGCGCTGATATTCATATGCATGCCGTTGCCGGGGGCATCCTCAATCGGCTTTGCCGAAAAGTCTGCATACAAGCCGCTTCTTGCCGCAACTGTGCGAACGACTGTCTTAAATGTTATGGTATTGTCAGCGGCGGTAAGCGGGTCGGCATAGCGAAAGTCGATTTCGTTCTGACCTGGTCCCTCTTCGTGGTGTGAGCACTCCGGGCGTATGCCCATCTGCTCCAAGGTCAGGCATATTTCCCGCCGGACGTTTTCACCCTTATCCTCCGGCGCAATGTCCATATATCCTGCGCGGTCGTAGGGAATCTTAGTAGGCTCGCCGTTTTCATCCAGCTTGAACAGGTAAAATTCCAGCTCAGGACCGAACGAGAAGGAATATCCCTTCTTTTCGGCATCCTCAACAGTCTTTTTAAGAAGAGCGCGGGTATCGCCGGGGTAAACGCTTCCGTCAGGGCGGGTGATGGTGGTGAACATTCTTACGACCCTGCCGTGGTCAGGTCTCCAAGGGTAAACGGCTATCTTTGAAGGGTCAGGTATGAGCAGAAGATCGGAATCGGCTTCGTCTGAAAAGCCGGGGATGGCGGAGGAATCGATGGCTATACCCATTTCAAATGCGCGCGCCAGCTCGGTCGGCATAATGGATATGTTCTTCTGCCTGCCAAAGACGTCGCAAAAGGCGAGCCTGATGAATTTAACATCCTCCTCGCTGATGTACTGCATAATCTCATCTGGTGTATAATTCATGTTTACAACCATCCATTTCTTAAAACTCAAATTGTTCCGGCGCTGACCTCTTAATGCAAAGCACATGAATCTGCTTATATTACTTTTTCTGCATTGGCTGGCAAAAATAAAAAGCGTCATCACGCAAAAGACCCTACTCTCTTTGCACGAATGAACGCCTTTGCTCATTACGGAAAAATTATAGCATAAGCTCCGTGTGATGTCAAGAAAAGCAAAGCATTTTTTTGGCTTGCCGCCCGTAAAAACTCAGAAGCAGTTTCGCGGCATATTTATATAAATTGACAATATCCCGCCATTCATTACGACAAAAATAAATTTTTTAATGTTTATCGTTAAAAACCTATTGACAAACGTTAAAATTAGTGCTAAAATACAGCCATCGTATACGAAAAGTAAAGCTTAAAACCGATTAAGAAAGGAAAAATAATTATGCAAAGAAATATGTTCGTTATCCGTCTTTCAAAAATCCTCGCCAAAATCTGCGAGATAGCCCATTGGGTCGGCGTTGTGTGCATGGTGATACTGCTTGTTTTAAGCATATTCTTCCAGGATATGCTTCCGCGGTACATTGTTGCAAGCGAGCAGGGTGATACCACCGCCGGCTGCTACGGCTTTGAAATCAACGTCTTCGGTGCGGATGGAAGCTATCAGCCGGGCGCTCTCATAGTACTTTCAATATTCGCAATAATCGCGTTGGCTCTTATGGCAATGGTATTCCGCAATCTGTATCTGATAGTAAAATCCATCAGCCGAGCGACTGACAATTCGCCCTTTTCCAAGGATAATATAAGAAGGGTCCGCGAAATCGGCATATTCGCAATCGCGGTTCCGGTTGTCGGTCAGATAATGCAGGTGATAGCGGTTATCGCGCTGGGTGCGGAGAATGTTGAAATGAGCGTATCGCTCGATGGCTATATGATGGGAATATTAGCTCTTGTTTTAACTCAGATATTTGCCTACGGCGCCCGCCTGGAATCCGACGTCGAAGGTCTTCTGTGATAAGGAATGTGAAACATGGGAAGCATAGTATTAAGGCTTGACAGAATGATGGTCGAGCGGAAAATGTCCTTAAACGAGCTTGCGGCGCGTGTGGGGATATCCAACGTTAATCTGTCCAAGATAAAGAACAATAAGGTTACGGCGGTAAGGTTTTCAACCCTTGCGGCGATATGTGAAGCGCTTGACTGTGGGGTGGGGGATATCTTAGAATATGTTAAGGATGAAAAGGCGGATTTTTAATCATAGTTGCAATAGCTAAGAATCAAAAGCTTTCGATCCACCCTTTCTCGAAAGGGTGGCGAGGTCGAGGGCGAGGAGCCCTCGTCGCTCCCCGCAGGGAGCGAAATCCCCTAGTGAAACGAAGCGCAGGATGGGAGTAAAAACAGTCCAGTGGACTGTTTTTGCGTGGGAAACCCTCGCCGGGGGTCTCCCGATTGGCGCCTCGCGCCAATGACTGCACTATCCTTTAGTTCAAACCACACCAAAATATATAAGCAAATGTATAAATTCATACGTGACAATCAAAAGCCCGGCGCAAAATCACAAACTCGTGATTTAAGCGTCGGACTTTATTCTTATTAGTTCTCCTGCGATATCCCTTCCGGCTGAGGCTGTATCTCCTCGGTAGCCTCAAAGCTTATGAATGTTATCTTCATTCCGCTGTCGCCAAGTTCAAGCGAAATCGGAGTGCCGTTCTTGTCAAGCGTGACAGAATACGTCATGCCGTCAACCTCACCTGAGCAAAAATCGCTTGTTTCGCCCTCGACCATGTCAAGTGTCAAAGGAGCTATCCTGTCAAAGGATTTCACTGCCGTTGAAACAACCGAGCCAACCGGGAACTTTGAAGTGTCGAAGGTGAAATGAAGCCCCTTGAAGGATATCTCAGTCTCCTCGCCTTCAACGCTGAAAACAAGCCCCTTGACAGCCTCCGGCGCGGTAAGCTCAACTATCCACCAGCCGTCCCCAAGCCTTGAAAGGCTTGCTTCGTAGGTCATATCGTCCACTTCGATCTGTACGGTGGATTCAAAGCATTTTGCAATGGTTCTTTCCCGTTTAAGCTTAGGGGTACATCCGCATAAAATGACTGTAAAAACTAAAATTGCTGCAAATATTCTTTTCAATCAGCTCAAGCCCTCTCATATTTCTTGAAAAGCCTTGGAAGATAGTTAAGAATGTCCCCTGCAAGCATTCCTGTTCCGGAAAGCCTGCGCGATACCTCTTCGCACCCGATTCCCAGTATTGCAGAGCCTAAGATTCCCGCCCATGTCGGCAATACACCCTGTGCCGCGAAGGATGCCGTAAGCCCCGCCTGCAAATCGCCGCTTCCGCCCTTGGCTAAGCCATCGTTCCCGAACATAAGAAGGTGTGCTCCCTCGCCGGAGACGACTATAGTCGCGCAGCTTTTTGAGATAACCGCCGCGCCTGTCTGCGAATGGATCAGCTTTGCATACTCATAGCGGTTTTCAAGCGTTTCCGGTATGCTTTTTCCGGCAAGCCGCGAAAGCTCAGCGGGGTGGGGTGTAAGAATAACCTCTTTCTTAGCTTTTCTAAGTAATTCTATGCGACCCAAGACAAGGTTTATTCCGTCTGCATCAATAATTATGGGACAAATTGCATTTTCTATTACCGTTTCCAAAAGCTTAAGAGTATCTTGGGTGACGCCCAGCCCGCAGCCGATAAGGACGGCGCTTGCCGAGCCTAAAGCATCACGCAAGCCGTTTATTACTTTATCGTCCGCCCGGATGAAGCCGTTTTCATCGGCAGGGCAGGGGAAAAGTGTTGCTTCCTTTGCTGAAACCGAAAGTGCCATGCAAGCCCTCTCAGTCGAGAACACCCTTACCAGCCCGACTCCAGAGCGCAAGGCGGCAATAGTCGCTATCTGCGCCGCACCGGGGAAGCAGTCCGACCCGGCAATTATAACCAGCCTTCCGAACACCCCCTTGTGGGAATTCAGAGGGCGCTTTTTAATGTGTTCAAAAATCTCGCTCTTCGGAATAATCCTGATATCTCCGCCGTCAGGCTTAACAGCTTCGGATATGTGGATGTTTTCAGCCTCCGCAAGCTTTTCGCCTGCCCTCAGCGCCTGCCATGATATCATATTCATATGCTCACCTCGTTATTTGCAAGGACTATTGCGGTTGCAGCGTCCTTCGTGTGGGTGATGCTCACCTTAAAGCTAAGCCCGGCGGCAGCTTCAAGAGCTTTTCCGCTGAGCTTCAGGTAGGGCGCGCCAAGCTCATCCCTCAGAACGGATATCTCGTTTAAAGAGAATCCGCGTATGCCCGTTCCCAAAGCCTTAGAAAAGGCTTCTTTAGCGGCAAAATTCGCCGCGATACTCTCCGCACGCATATTTCTGCTCTTAAAAAGCTCAATTTCCTCGGCAGAAAACACCTTTTCAAGAAAGCCCTTTATTTCAAGGCTTTTTTCTATCCGCGCGATTTCTATAGAATCGATTCCTATATTCATGACAGTCTGGGAAGGGATGGGGTAATCATTTCAAGCGTGCGTTCGTCCGGCGAGAAGTAGACAAGCGTTCTGCCGTACTTGGGGTCGCTGTACTCAATCGTGTAAACCTCGCCATAGCTTTCGGCGCTGATAACCGTGGCGTCGGAAAGCTCTTTTCTGGTCTTGTAGAAGCCTTGTGCACTTTTAAGATTGAACGAGCAAAGGGTTTTTCGTTTAGACTGGTTTATAATCTTGTCCACCGAGAATTCCGCGCCCGCAATGCAGTATTCATACTCAACGTTGACAAGCCCGGAAACATAGTATGCTCCCCACAATACCAGCATGGTCAAAAGCGTTGCAGCGATAATGAATATCCCTCCAAGCGGAACAAGAGTGAATATCGCCGCAGTGATAATGATGGCTGCCACCGCCCATGCGCCGTATTTTACAAAAATATCCGACTGCTTTGCAGGGCGCTTAACAAGCTGTTCTCTGACTGTTTCCATATCTATTACCGTCTCCTTTTTATATGATTCCGCCGTTCACCGAAACAACCTGTCCGGTTATAAACGAAGCGCTTTCGGATGCTAAAAAGGCTATCATCCTGCCGACCTCCTCGGGGCTTCCCAGCCTTAGCAGGGGAGTATCCTCGCTCAGCTGTTCAAGAACCTCTTCGGTCAGCTCAGAGTTCATATCCGTTCTGATAACTCCGGGGGAAACGCAGTTCACCCTTATTCCGCTTGGTCCAAGCTCCTTGGCAAGCGCCTTTGTAAACCCGATGATTCCCGCCTTGCAGGCTGAATACACCACCTCGCAGGAAGCTCCGACCTCTCCCCACATCGAGGAAAGATTTATTATGCTTCCGCTCTTTTTGTGAACCATGCCCGGAATAGCCCGCTTTGAGCAGTATATCGCGCCTAAAAGATTCACCTGCGCGTGCCGAAGGATATCATCATATTTCATGTCCTGCAAAAGACCTATGTGCGAGATTCCGGCGTTGTTCACCAGAACATCTATTGTTCCAAGCTCTGCTTCTGCCTGCGCAAACATCCGCTCAACATCATCAGGGTTCGAGATATCCGCCTGATAAGCCTTAGCATACCCGCCTGAAGATATTATCCTTTCGCAGACGTTATGTGCAGCCGCAGCGTTTTCGCGGTAATTCACCGCAGCGGTATATCCGAGCTTTGAAAGCTCATAAGCCGCCGCCGCGCCTATCCCGCGGGAGCCGCCGGTTACAAGCGCAATTTTCGACATACCATCGTCGCCTCCTGTCTGCTATACCGATTATAGCAGTTCTAATGTAGATTTTCAAGCGCTAATTTTCAAGCGTGATGTGCGCAACTATAGCTTTATAGGTGTCAAATGACAGTATCCAGCAGTTGTAGTCTGATAAGCCTTCAAGCGGAAATTCAAGAGGAACAGCAAATTCTGCCTCGGAAAGCCCCTTTTCCTTTGCCGCCGAGATGATATTCGCTATCTCCTCATCGGTTTCGGCGAACAGGTTGTTTTGCCTGTAGTAGTTTAGATCCTCTGAATCCGCCTTGGGGGCCGATTCCTTATCCCAGATGTGGTCGATACATGCGGCGCTGTCGGTAAGCATATAAAACATATGAACCGCCGGGCGTCCATCGTAATCAGGCACATAATCGTCCCAGGTGCAGTCAACATGATACCAATTGTCGCCGATGTGTACCATATTCCAGGCGTGCTCCTCGCCGGTAGCCTCGCCCCGCACGATTATGCATTCTACTCCGAGCATATCCATAAACATCTGAAATGAGGTGGTATAGCCCATGCATATCGCTCTTTTGTTGATGAGTGCGCCATATGGATTCTCCGAGTTTTCCGAGCGCGCAGGTATCAGCGCAAGTTCCTCAACATCATAGGTACAAAGCGTTGTAATATAGTCATGAGCTGCAAGGACGATTTCCTCCTCGCTCATTCCATCGCGGTAAAACTCGCTTATGCCGGCAGCAGCCGCATCATATATAGCCTTGTCGAACTCGGAGAGCATGGAATCGGCACCAGATTTATAGGCGGAAACAACCGCCGTATTGTCGTAAATCGGCGTATGCTCCGCAATATCCTCCGATTCAAATTCAATTACAGGCGATATTTCGGTTGTGCGGCTTTCGTCGGGGTCGGCGCTGCTGCATCCCATTAAGTTAAGAAGCATAGCCGATATCAGTGCTGCGGTTAAAATATTTTTCATCATGAAACCTCATATATAGAAGTTGAGCCGACGTAGAACCGCCGGCTCCTTGGGTTATTGAATTACAATATTTGTATAGTAGTGGTGCAGGATCTGGTCGAAGGTATATCCGCCGTATTCCGCATACATATCCGCACCTATCTGAGACATTCCCACGCCGTGTCCGTAGCCGTAGGTGACAAATGTGAACACTCCGTTGGAGTAGCTTACGGTAAAGCAGGTTGAGCGAATGCTCAAAATATACGTCCTGAAAATGTGCGCCGTAAGCTCACGTTCCTTGCCGGATACTTCCGCCGTTGTGTGACCGTCAATAGCTATTTTATCGACATATCCGCCGTCGCCATAAGAAAGTATTCTTATCCAGTTTTCGCAGTTGCCCGAAAGGTTGATGTCTGTTTTCGACTCGATTTTTTTCTTAAGCTCATCGGCGGTGTAGGTGGTAACTCTGCCATAGTTGCTGGTATCAAGATGGTCATATTCGCTGATTACGGATTTAAGGTACTCCCTATCTCCGCCCCATACGTTTTCCGAGGAGCAGGTTACTCCGGCAGTGGAAGCCGAAAATGCTGCCATGATGTATTCGCCGTTGTAGAACATAGCCAAGCCGTCAACCGCCTGAACGCAGTCGATAATAAGCTGCGGAACGTTTGACTTTCGGCTGAGCGAGGCATATTCGCCCTTCTGCTGATAGTATTTGATATATGTGTAAACAGCTACAGCCTGAGCCTTAATTGCCTCCTCGTGGCGCGATGCTCCTATCTCGTTGAAGGTCACCGCACATACGATGTCAAAGGCATTGTCTGTAACATATCTTCCAGAAGCCTTGTCATAGATGGTAACAATATCATCGCGGTAGCTTTTGCCGTTATATAGCATATCCGCAGGGAAGCTCTGAAGTCCGCCGGATATGCCGAAATTGTTATAGTACTGCTGAAGCAGATCCTGAATATTCTGGTCGCTCAGGGGCTGCGAATAATCCTCCTCTACCTGAACGTTCGGGTCAAGCTCCGGCTCCTGCTCATCGATATCCACGTTTTCGTCCTCTGCCTCTTCGATATCAGGCTCGTCATCTTCGATATCGACTTCAGGGTCATCCTCCGAGGTGGTTGTTACCGGCTTTTCTGTGGTTTTTTCGGTTGTTTTCTTGGTGGTTTTGGTCGTTGCCTTGGCTG
>CALDFS010000328.1 GCA_937942105.1 uncultured Ruminococcus sp.
TAGCCATCCCGCAGACTGCGGCACGCGGCTTGTGAAAAGCGTGACGGTAAGTGCTGCGCCGCCTAAAATCGTGGCGGAGGAGGATACTATCTGCTCAACGCTGTTGAAAGCTCTGATAAGTCCCCAGCCCTGACTGTTCTGGTTCTGACGGATGGTTGAAAGCAGCTGCTGGGTCTTGGCGTCCTCAACGCAGGAAAAATCCATATCCAGAAGCTTTTTGGTGAGTATGCGTTCTGTCTTATAATATATTCCTGCCGAATTGGTATTGTCGCATTTGATTATCAGCGCACTTATCAGCGATATCAGCGCGGCAGAAGCAAGGGTGATTATTACCAGCACGGTCAGCCTTTGGGAATCCCGCGATGTGGAAAGCTCATCCAGTATCAGCGCGGAAAGATATATTCCCACATATGGCGTAAGCGCGTTGAAGATTATTTTGATGATGCGTGAGGCGAACATCTGCGGATACTCGCTCCACAGCAGCTTCATAGCTCTAAGGTTAATGCCCGCCGCCTCTTTCCATGGCAGAAGCGAGCTTTTCTTTTTTGATTTATCAGACATTGCCTGCCGCCTCCTCTTTATAGTATTTGCTCTGAACCTCGAACAGCTCGGCATAGCGCCCGCCCTTGGTCAAAAGCTCATCATGAGTGCCCTGCTCGGCGATTCCCCCGCCCTCTATAAACACTATCCGGTCGCAGAAGCGGGTAGATGCAAGCCGGTGCGAGATATAGACCGAGGATTTGCCGCTTGTCATATCGCCGTATTTCTGATACAGCTCGGCTTCAGCTATGGGGTCTAAAGCGGCAGTTGGCTCATCAAGCATGATTATCGGCGCGTTTTTATACAGTGCCCTTGCAAGCATAAGCCGCTGAGTCTCACCGCCCGAAAGCATCACCGCGTTCTCGTAGACATCGCGGTTCATAAGGGTTTCGTAGCCCTGCGGCAGGGATTCTATTTTTTCGGTAAGACCTGCCATCGCGCAGCAGTCGCGCACCCTTTGTATATCGATATCATCCTCGCTCTGGGCAACGTTTGCGGCGACTGTTGACGCCAGCAGCGAAAAGCTTTGGAACACAGCCGAAAACATCTTATAGTAGTCCTTTCGCCTGAATTCTCTTATATCCGTGCCGTTAAGAGTTACTCTGCCCTCGGTGGGATCGTAGAAGCCGCAGAGAAGCTTTACTATAGTGGTCTTTCCGGCACCGTTCAGACCGACAACGGCAAGCTTCTCCCCGGCATGGAGGGTAAGGCTTACATCCTTCAAGATGTAATTTTCGCTTCCGGGATACTTAAAGCTTACATTCTCTAAAGCGATTTCATATTTTCCGATAGGGTCGGGAGATATCGCCTTGCCATCGTCTAAGCTGAAAGGCTCAGGGTACTCGATAAACTCGCGTATCACCGAAATATCAAGGCTTTGGATGTGCAGGGTTGTAAGGTTGCCTAAAATTCCCGTCACCCATCCCGCGAAGCCGCCGACAGCTGAGAAGTAAAGCAGGAACTGCGAGGCGCTCAAGCCATCTCTTAAAACAAGATTTATAAGGTATGCGTAGGCTATACCGTTTCTTAAGAAAGCAAGCACAAGGTCTAAAATTCTGCTCCATATATACACGCCGTTGGCTCTGCGGTGGAAGGCAACATATGCGCCGTACGCCTTATCCGTGACTTCGTTCAGCCATGGCTTCAGATTGAATATTCTTATATCCTTGGCACCCTTAGCGTCCTGCGAGGCACGTGCTGAGTACCAGAGCTTGTTTTCGTAGTCCTCGACCTCCTCGCGGTGGCGGTAACCGTATTCGTTGATTCGCTTGCTGACAAAGTACCCCAACAGGGTGGTTGCAAGGATAACAAGCATTACTGCGGGCTGCAGGGTCGAAAGCAGTGCAAGGTAAATTGCAAAGCCCATGACATTCTTTGCAAGCTCGGTAAGCGTCGTCCATATAGCCTCGGAGGCGGAATTGTTTCCCGAAACAGCCTCGCTGCTTTTTGATTGAAGCTTGCGGAACTTCTCGTCCCCGACATTGGGGTAGGAAGTCGTCGCCGCCTTGCGGTTGATTGCCGCTATCAGGGCACTGCGGACGGTTATCCTGCCGAAGATGATATTTGCGCCGACATAGGCGGAGACTGCGCTTGTCACAATCAATAATCCCGTAAAAGCAAGGATTGTAACTGCCAGCCGTGCAGCCGAAGCCCCCTGCTCAACGCAGGCAAGGATCATCGGCGAAATATAAAGGTTTATAAGGCTTGTTGCCACTGCGAGCAGGGCGGTTATTGCGCCGAGAACAAGGACCTTCTTTTCCTTTTCCCGCCATGCAAGTCTGATCATAAACCAAGAATTTTGCCACATATTGTATTTTGGCTTTTCTTTTTGGCTTTTCTTCTCTTCCCGTTTCGGGCTTTTCATAGATGTTTCCCCTTTTCTGCTGATTTATGGATGTGCAGTGTCAGATTACTTGACGCTGCACAGCGTAACATAACATTGTTACTAACAAATGCATTATAGCATAACATTGTTCCGATGTCAATAGGTGAATGAAAATTATTTTCGTGATTTCGCACCGTCGAGTTTGTAAGCTTTAACGGCGTGCCTTTATACTAATATTCGTCTGAAAGTATTCCAAAATGGCGGAACAAAACCGTTGTGACCTATTTTACTTTGCTTCTTGGACTGATTGTCAGGACATTTTGTTACTCCGTGTGAGCCGTTTGTTACCTTTTCAACTGCCTGCGGAAGTGTAGGGGGATGAAACTAAGGGGAAGAGGGGGAACCCTAAAACCGTAGCAAAA
>CALDFS010000329.1 GCA_937942105.1 uncultured Ruminococcus sp.
CAGCCCGGTTGATTTCCGCAAGCTTTAAGGAAAGATTTTTCCGGATCTCCAGTTCTTTTTCCGGCGTTGTAGTCAGCAGAATTTTCAGCAGCCCTTCTTCTTCTGAATACTCAGCCTTCTCGATCCCCTCCAGAGTTCCCAGTACTGCCTCGCTCTCTTCCCGGGTCGCATCCGTCTCCACCTCCAGCGTTACCTTTGGCTGCAGAAGTTTTTCCAGATTTTCCGCCCGCTGTCCGCAGGTGTCAATGATTTTCTGGCAGCGTTTCTCCGGCAGCGGCGTGATGTGGATCTCCACCGTATAGGGCGTTCGCCGGGAACCTTGTACCTTGGCTCGGATCTCGCCCTTCTCGATCTTCAAATCAATGACTGCGCCGGATCTAACATATCGCTTCCCGCGATCCAGGCGGCTGCCATAGTCGGCATAGCGTTCCAAATTGGCACACCAGGCTTTTCCCCACCAGCTTTTGGCGATGGTGCGGCCCTGGATGACCACAGGCTCCAGAACTTTTCCCTTTTTCTCGGCCCGCTGCAGACCGGATTCCGACCTGCCCTTCAGCTCAGACAAGGAGGGCTGACGATAAAAACCATCGATCCAATATTTGCTCATCCGGATCAGCCTCCATCCAGTCTCAGAAGGGACAGAAGTTCAGAATCACTCAGTTCGTCGATATTCGTCTTTCTGAGCATATCAATAGCGTTCATTTCGTTTATGAGCGAGAATGTTACCTGACCGTCGCTTTCCTTAGCAGAAGAATCTGTGCGCGCAGCCTTTGATTCAAGCTCGGTCAGAATCGCCCTTGCCCTCTTCAAAATCGATTCGGGAAGACCTGCAAGCTTTGCAACTTCCAAGCCGTATGACTGGTCTACCCCTCCGCGGACTATCTTTCTTAAAAACCTGATTCCGTCTGCACCGCGCTTTACGGCTACGCTGAAATTCTTAACGCCATCACACTCGCCCTCAAGCTCAATAAGCTCGTGGTAATGGGTCGCAAACAGGGTTTTGCAGCCTATCTTGCGTGTATTGGCAATATGCTCGGCAACGCTTTGCGCAATACTTATTCCGTCAAAGGTAGATGTTCCCCTGCCAACCTCGTCTAAAATGACAAGACTGTTTTTTGTTGCATGCTTGATTACATCCGCAACCTCGCTCATTTCAACCATGAAGGTAGACTGCCCGGCTGAGAGATCGTCCGACGCGCCTACCCTTGTGAATATCTGGTCAACCACCGAAATCTTAGCATAGTCCGCAGGAACGAACGAACCCATCTGAGCCATTAACACTATAAGCGCAATCTGGCGCATATAGGTTGACTTGCCCGACATATTGGGACCGGTGAGAATAATCATCCTGTTGTCGGTATTGTCAAGATATGCGTTGTTCGGAACAAACAGCTCGTTTTCGAGCATAAGCTCGACCACAGGGTGCCTGCCGTTTCGTATATCTATAACGCCGTCTATAGCTATATCAGGTTTAACATAATTGTTGTTCAGCGCTACTATGGCAAGAGACGCCAAGGCGTCTACGCTTGCAATTGCAAGAGCGGTTCTTTGAACGGTTCCTAGAGCATTTGAAACGTACTGCCTAACCTCTTCAAATATTTCAGCTTCAAGACCTATCATCTTGTCCGATGCGCTTAAAATCGTATCCTCTGCCTCTTTAAGCTCCTGAGTGATAAATCTTTCACAGTTGGCAAGAGTTTGCTTTCTTATGTATCTGTCCGTCGGAACAAGGTCGTAAAAAGACTTTGTAACCTCTATATAATATCCGAATACTCGGTTATATCCTTTTTTTAGTGATTTAATTCCTGTTTTTTCTTTTTCCTCAGCGACTATTTTTTCAATAAGCGCTGAACCGTTTTTCGCGATATCCCTCAGCTCGTCAAGCTCGGAATTGAATCCGGTTTTTATGTATCCGCCGTCCTTCATTGAGTTGGGAAGCGTATCGCTGATAGCATTGTTGATAAGGCTTGCTATCTCGCCCAAGTCTGATATTTCACTGTCGAGCGAGAGCATAAGCTTTGAGCGGCACTGCGAAAGAATCTGCTTTATATCGGGCAGGCATTCTGCGGTAGCTGAAAGTGCCTTTAAATCCTGCGGCGAGACGGTTTTATACAAAACCTTGGTCATAAGCCTTTCCAAATCATAAACGCCTGAAAGCTTATCCCTTAATGTGCCAAGCCGGGCGACATCCGAAAGCAAATCTTCAACAGCGTCCTGCCGCGCAATTATCCTTGCGGGATTCATAAGCGGCTGCTCTATAAAGGTCACAAGCATACGCTTGCCCATAGCTGTTTTCGTCTTATCAAGCACCCACAAAAGCGTTCCTTTGCTTGAACCGCTTCTTATTGTTTTTACGAGTTCAAGGTTGCTCCTTGCAGTGTAGCCGACAGTCATAATGGCATCGTCTGAATGTCTTACTATCGAGAAAAACCTTGCTACGCTTGCGCACTGAGTTTTTTCAATGTACGAAAACAGAGCCGAGCTTGCCTTTGCCTCAACGTCCGAATCGTCAAGCTCCAAATTCACAAAAGAGTCATTTGAGAACTGATTCAGAACGGTTTGCTTGTGCTTATAAAAATCAAAATCGGAATCTTCAAGGTTTTTGATAGACGCTCTTAGCTTATCGGTTATAAAAACATAAGCCTCTCTCAGCCGTGGAAACTTCTTCTGGCAAAGAACCTCAGAAGGTGAATACCTGGAAAGCTTGTTGATGATATATGCCCCAAGGTCCTTTTCGGTGGATTTGTAAAGATGAGCCTCTCCTGTTGAAATGTCCGCGAAGCAGATGGCACAGGCTCCTGCTTCAAGATACACGCTTGCAAGCCAGTTGTTTTCGCTGGAATCTATCATGCTGCTGTCGGTAAGCGTTCCGGGGGTAATAATTCTTACAACGTCGCGCTTTACTATTCCCTTGGCGGTTGCAGGGTCTTCAAGCTGCTCACATATAACAACGCTATAGCCCTTGTCTATGAGCCTTTTGATATAGGTATCGCAGGCATGATGCGGTATGCCGCACATGGGCGCGCGTTCCTCAAGCCCACAGTCCTTAGATGTCAGAGTGAGTTCAAGCTCCTTTGAGACTAAAATAGCATCGTCAAAAAACATTTCATAGAAATCGCCTAAGCGGAAGAACAGAATGTTATCCATATATTTCATTTTAATGTCGAGATACTGCTTCATTCCTTTTGATACCTTCGACATATCAATGTCTTTATACGTCAACGCCATTTTTTGAACTCACTCCTAATCAAAATTCTTGTGTTTTAGTGACAGCCGCCGCAGGTAGAGCAGCTGCCTGTGCACTGATGCTCAGCCGGGCAGGTATACGGATCCTCGCCGTTAGCCGAAAGGGTTATGATGTTGTTGATCTGGTCAAGCATTCTGTCCATTTCGCCCTTTGCTTCGTTGTATTCAGACATATTTTTGTTGGTCATAATCTGACCGTAAAGCGCCCTTACCTTCTGGTTCAGCTCTGCGATTTTATCCTCGCTCTTGTTTTCCTTTTTGGACATTTCCTGATTCAGCTGCATTCTGCCAAGGTTGAACTCGCTGATGAGCTTCTGAAGCTCCTCGTCCTTGTCGTTTAAATCCCTTGCTTCAAGATATCTTGTATATCTGGGATCTGCCTGAATAGCTGCGCCCAAATCACGTGATAATGAAATGACATCCATAGTTTTCTCTCCTAAAAAATCTATTATTTATTATATCGGAAGCGGAATACTTATCGCCTGATTTTTAGCAAATCGCATAATAACATCCGCCCCCAAATATAAATACAGCGGTTATTGTGCCAGATTGACACATTAAACACAGTTTATTATAACACAAATAATTGTGAATTACAAGTAGTATATCTACAATTTGCTGGGTTTAACGCAAAATTAATTCCCTGTGCAAAGCATTTGCTCAGGGAATCAATTTTCTTTAATGACTATAATTGTCTATTCTTTCGATCCTTCGATTGCAGGCTTTTCAATACCTGCATTTTCATAAAGTCTGTCAATTTCCGACTGCATCCTTTCAATTGTTCCAGACTGAGCCGCAACTGTTTTCTTAAGATCTGAATTCTTAGTTTTAAGATCCTGCTCGGAAAGACCTATGCAGCACATAATGACAAGAAACAGGCAGACGATATACATCAGCGCAGTGGCGAATCCGCTGTCGGTAAATACAGCGTTTTCCTTGACCTTCCTTACGCCCTTGAACACGGTATTATACGCTCTTAAGACAATCGGAAGGAACAGTGCAAGAATGAATATATCAACAGGAAGCATAGCAAGGTTTGATATTACTCTTGCCGGAAGCATAACAAGAAATCCCTTACCAGCCACGCTTGCTATCGCCCATGTCGTCAGCCAAAGGTTGCAAATGATGACGACCGTCGTCTTTGCGGCTATTATTCTGGGAAGAAGCCATTTTCCGTTTGTGGCGTTGTAAAGGAAAAGACCGTAAATAAGCGCACCCAAGGCTTCAATAAGCGTGAACCTTATATCAAACGCGCCGGTCGGCTTAATCACAAATCCCAAAAGGTCGGTAATGATTCCTGCGATGAATCCGACTGTCGGTCCGTAAAGCATACCTATAGAAGCTATTGCAACAAAGGCAAAGGATATTTTTATTGAATCCGTCACCTGAATGCCAACCAGAAGCTTCAGCGCTATATCAAGCGCAATAAGCATAGCTGTAACACAAAGGCAGCGTATGCTTTTCAGCTCCTTTGCGGAGCGGATAAACATATTGTCCTTCAGGTTTTTCCTCAGCTTTGAGCCGCCGTTTTCGGAAGACGCTTCCGAGCCGTTAAAAAAGCTTTTCATGATAATTCTACCTCCAATACATAATAGTTTTGCTTAATATGCATGGATAGTTATCATGAAAAGCTATCGTCAGTAAAGCTGTATGCACGTTAAGCGGGATGCGGAAGCCGAACCGCAGACAGCGCATATCACGCTGACATTTCGTCCGCAAAGCAACTCCCCGTCTTTGCGGCACTTATACTTTTCTCATCCTCAAAGGATAAAGCAAGTATTACGCTCGGTTTCCTACTCTTATTTTGCGAATTTATGAAAACGATTAAAGCGAAAGCGCGCTTAATAGCTTATGAAGATGTTCGTCATACTTCTTGCTCATTGCAAGCGCTTCATCAATATCGTAATCAACAAGCTTATTGTTTTTGACTGCAATAATTCTGTTATAAGCGCCGCTTTCGATAAGCTCAACAGCGTAGCAGCCCATTCTTGCGGCTATAATTCTGTCGTATGCGGAAGGAGCTCCGCCGCGCTGAACATAACCCAAAACAGTCGCTCTTGAATCGATGCCGGTATGCTCCTGAATGTACTTTGCAATTTCCTCGGAATGACCGATGCCCTCGGCAACTACTATTTCAAAGTGCTTTTTGCCGGTTGCCTTCTGTTCGAGCACCTTTTTGCAGATATCATCAAGGTCATAAGGTCTTTCAACAGTTATTACCTCGGTAGCACCTGTAGCTGCGCCGACATTTACGGCTATATGACCGGCACGTCTGCCCATTACCTCTATAACAGAGCAGCGGCTGTGGGACATTTCAGTGTCCTTTATCTTGTCAATCATCTCAACGCATGTGTTTACAGCAGTATCAAAGCCAATGGTATAATCCGTGCAGGAAATATCGTTGTCAATTGTTCCGGGTATGCCTATGCACTTAACGCCAAGCTTTGAAATATCCAACGCTCCGCGATATGTGCCGTCACCGCCTATGCAGACAAGGGTATCTATTCCGACCTCCTCGCATCTCTGCTTTGCCGTCTGCTGACCCTCCAGCGTCATAAACGCCTTGCTTCTTGCGGTGAAAAGCATTGTTCCGCCGCGCTGTACTATATCAGAAACATCTCTGGGACCCATTTCAAAAAGATCGCCGTCTATAAGTCCCTGATATCCTCTTCTTATTCCAATAACTTTGTATCCTTTATAAAGTGCTGCTCTTGCTACCGCACGAATTGCGGCATTCATTCCGGGAGCGTCCCCTCCGCTGGTAAGAATTCCTATTGTTCTTGACATAATTAACCTCCGTTAAGTATTAACTTAATTACAACGGCATTGCTATATAATAATATACTATGCCGTTCGCCATGAACACATTAAGCATATCATTACAATGAGTTATTGTCAATATTTTTGACAATAAAATACGCACCAAAAAATGATGCGTATTTTTCAAATTATCTGTTCAAATTTCAACAAAACAAAGAAAATCGAGCTAAAAACCGCGAATTTTCATCCGCTTCGGAAGCAATTCGGCGCAGACGTCAAGCTGAATCGGTAAAACCGATGTCATCATCCGGCAGCTTCAAGGTCAGGTGAAAATACTGATATATCTACATAAAGAGTATTGCCTTCCTTGACGTTTATCTGCCCGCCAACACCCTGACCGCTTTCCTTACAGTAAACATCCATTACCAAACCGGACTGTTCCGTGGGAGTGCTAAGATCTCTGAATTCGTATTTGATATTAAGCTCGTTCAGAACAGCAACGTATTCCTCCTTGGTCATTCTTACCCAGAAGCCGGTCAGCTCATCTACCCTCATAAAGTCAGGTATATCTACAACTGAAAGACCCTGGCTTACAAAAAGCTTAACCTTCTGAACCGGGTAAAGGTCGGTTCCGCCGGGAATATCCTGATCGAATATGATTCCGCGCTCGTATTCATCCGAATACTCGTATACCGCATCGAATTCAAGTCTATCCTTCCACGTGTCACTCTCTTCTACAGAGGTGAACTTCTTGCCCTTTAAATCAGGCATGACAAACATTGTTCCCTGCGGCTTTGTCGCCTCGGTAACAGGCTGCTGCTCTACGCTTATCGGCGGAGCTGTCGGCTCGGGAGCGGATGTATCCACGGTTGTTACGACAGGCAGATAGCTGTCTGTTACATCCGGGATATTGCCATTATCGCTGCTATCGTCCGGAAATAGCATCATTATCAGTGCAAAGAACGCCGCAACTACTATTACTACCAGTATAACCGCGCCGATAAACATTCCGATGTTGGATTTCTTTTTCTTCTTTTTCTTGCCCGCAGAGCTATTTCTGCGGTCCTTTTCAGAAACGTTTATAGGTATGGTCTGAGTTGCGCCCATGGGCAGCTTATTCATATAGCTCGGCTGCTCAAAAAGCTTTGTTACAAAATCGGTAATTGTCTGAATCCTCTGCTGGCAGGAAAGCTGCATAGCCTGCATGATAACCTTTGAGATATTCGCAGGAACATGGGGATTGATCTTGCATGGCTCTAAAAGTGATTCATTGCTGACCCTTGCCATAGCTTCTGTTGGCATACATCCGGT
>CALDFS010000330.1 GCA_937942105.1 uncultured Ruminococcus sp.
CTCGTTGCAGAGGGTGAACGGATCGCCGACAGAGAATTTGCCGTCCTGATTTGTAAAGAAGCGCGGGTTCTTCTGGGCGAACTCGCCGTATTTGTCGCGGATGAAGAAGGCGTCTAACGCTCTGGCCTCTTCAAGGGTCTTAACGCCCAAATATTCCTCGAAGAACTTAGCGCCGTTTGCTTCAACAAGCTCCATTCCGCCCGGTCTTCCGAAGTTATCGGGCATGTAGGGTGAACGGATAAGTCCGCTCTGCACAATGGCTCGCTTTATAAGACCCTTATTTTCAGGGCAGGTTATCTGCGACATAACGCTTCCGCCGCCGGCTGACTGCCCCGCGATGGTGATATTATCAGGGTCGCCGCCGAACGCCGCTATGTTTCTTCTTACCCACTTAAGACCTGCCTGCTGATCAAGGCTTCCGAAGTTTGTGGGTGCATCCGGCTGCTCCTTGGTGAGCTGAGGGTGTGCCAGGAACCCGAACACGCCCAAACGGTAGTTGACCGATACAACTATAATTCCGCGCCTTGCCATGCGCTCGCCGTCGAACTCCATTTCAGAGGGATAGCCCCACTGCAATCCGCCGCCGAAGTACCATATAAGCACCGGCAGCTTTTCGTCAGCGTTCTTTGCCGGCGTCCATACGTTCAGGTATAAGCAATCCTCGCCCATAGGAATCTCAGGGTCAACATGCCACTCGCGGCAGTAGATGTCGGTGCCAAGCCCGGGAGTATCCTGCATGGAAATATTTTTAAATCTTGCGCAATCCAGAATGCCATCCCAATTCTCAGCCGGCTGGGGCGCGCGCCAGCGATTCACGCCAACCGGAGGAGCGGCAAACGGTATTCCTTTAAATGCGGTTATCCTTGGGTCGGCGGCTTCAATACCGCGAACCGTTCCGTTTTCTGTTTTAACTATTCTTAACATATGTATAAATCTCCTTTCGGGATATTTGCTATTTATTATTATACATTAATTAGCTGACTAATTAATGATATATCCTAACTAATCGTTGATGTATCCTGCTCAGATTATTGTGAATTTTATACAAAAGAAATAGTGATTATGACGGTGCAGCTGTGTTCCATCTCCAAAAAGCATAAAAACAGCGCCCCGGCTAAGGAGCGCTGCAATTATTATTTGTTAGCTTAGCTAATCTTATGTTTGATTAAGCCTTTTTCTTCTTGCCGAGAACTGCAACTACAGCGATGATAGCAACAACTACAACGGCAATGATTATGCCAACGATAAGACCGGTGTTAGAACCGCCATCAGTGCTGGAAGCAGCGGGTGCTTCATCCTCAACGGGAGCAGCATCTTCAGCGGGCTTGTTAGCCTCAGCGTTAGCAGCCTCTTCGGCAGCCTTAGCATCCGCAGCCTGAGCAACCAGATCCTCAGCAGCAGCTACGAGTTCCTGAGCCTTAGCGGTAGCATTCGGATAGCCTTCAACTTCCTTAACGGCTCTGTTAGCAGCCTTCTTAGCGTCATCAGCAGCATCCTGCTTAGCAGCAGCGTCAGCAGTGGTGTCATTAAGAACTGCCTTAGCAGCTTCAACTCTGTCGATGTATTCCTGGATTTCAGCTATCTTAGCTTCGTCCTCAGCGGCGAAGGTTACAGCGTACTCATCAAGAACAGTCTTGTCAACGAGGTTGAGTGAATCGAAGGAAAGGGTGAACTTAACGCTGGTAAGAGCGTTCATGAACTTGCAGATATCTTCAACGGAAAGACCGGAAGCCTTCAAAGCAGCAGCGAGGTCAACGGTAGAACCGTTACCGGTCGGTCCCCAAGATGCCTGAGACATTTCCCAAGTCTGAGAAACGGTTGCGCCGGGGATAACTACATCGGCAAAGCCTTCAGCAGTAAGAGTGATATCGGAGTAGGTGTAACCATACTTAGCCTTGTCGCCCTTGTCGCCTTCAGCGGCATCAGCAGGAATGGTGAGGAAGCCTGCGTCGTTGATGTCGATAGAGAACTGAGGTGCTACGGTGTATTCCTTGGTGGTAGCAGGATCAGCGGTGAAGTCGTACTTGGTGAATTCAGTCCACTCAACGTCAACAGACTGGGTAAGAGGAACGTTGACGGTAGTAGTGGTCCAGCCCTGCCAAATCGGCCACTGATAGTTATCGTTGGAGTGGATGGAAAGGTTCAGGGAAGCATTCTTAACGGTTTCGTAGTTCTTAGCGGTAAGCTCCATGGGCTTCTCTTCGGGGTCTACTCTGGTGTCAGCATGTTCGCCGGCGAGAGCAAGAGTCCACCAAACGTCGTAATCGGTCTGACGGTTGGATCTCTGATAAGCGTTATCGGCAGCAGCGTTGCCCTCTATGTAGATGGTGCAATCTCTCTTACCATCAGTAGCAGCGTTGATCTGCAGGCACATTTCGATCTGATTGTTCTTAACGTCGGTTATGGGGAACTTAAGCTCTACAGCGTAGCCATTGTCGGTGGTGACAGCCTCGAAATCGGTTCCTTTAACCTGAGCCGAGCCGGAGTCATTATCTACAGCGCCATCGTAGTGGTAACGAATCTGGGTCTTAGCGTTGTCAACCATCCAGAAGGCCTCAACAGAGTCCTGCTCGTAGTTGTTAGCGCTGGTATTGTCGAGAGTAGAATCGTAAACTTCAAAGTAAACGTAAACCCACTCTGCGTCGTTGATGATGTATGCGGTACCCTGGGGAGCGTCGAAGACTTCTCCGCCGCCGTTGGATTCGCCCTTCTGAATGAAGGGAAGAGCCAGAGCGTTGGCATAAGCATCGTCTTTAACGCCATCGATTACAGCTGTGCCTTCAACTGACTGATGTACAATGTCAGCTGTAGCTGCAAATGAAACTACTGTCATGCACAGGCACAAAGCTATGCAAACAGCTAAAATACCTATAAACTTTTTCATTATAGTGACCTCCAATAAATATTTGGTGATATTAATCAGAATCATTTAATAGATTTCTAATTATCTCTTTAGATGTTCTTATATGCCGGTATA
>CALDFS010000331.1 GCA_937942105.1 uncultured Ruminococcus sp.
ATGTTCATAAGGTCCTTGACGGTTATCTCCTGCTCTGTCTTGACCCGCTTGCCGTCAACAAGCATATGCGCGGGCTTGAAGCCGGGCATAAACCATGCCAGGCAGTTGGAAAGGTCAAGCTGTCCCCTATCCACAAGAATCATTACCGCCGCGGCGGTTATAGGCTTACTCATCGAGTAAAGCCGGACTATGGTATCGCGGGAAAACGGCACCTTATTTTCAAGGTCGCGGTAGCCGTATTCCTCATAGATAAGCTCCTTACCGTTTTTAAGTACAAGCAGGTTTGCACCGGCGGTAAATCTGCGGTCGTCTATTTCTTCTTTGAAAATCTTCTGTAAGTCCATGTTGATTGCCCCCATGATTATATTTATAAGCTTATTATAATACTGTTTCAGCGCTCTGTCAAACATATATTGATTTATTTTTGAAAAAGGTGTATAATACACCAAGGACATAGAAAAGGAAAAGGAATAAAAGGACTTGCAATATGAAAACAGTTAACATCTACACAGACGGCGCATGCTCTGGCAATCCCGGTCCCGGCGGATGGGCGGCTATACTTAAATACGGCGATGCGGTTAAGGAGCTTTCCGGCGGAGAGCTGAGCACCACCAACAACCGCATGGAGCTTACAGCAGTAATCAAGGGCTTGGAAGCGCTTAAAGAGAACTGCCAAGTCGTCCTCACCACAGATTCTAAATACGTCTGCGATGCTATGCAAAAGGGCTGGGCGTGGGGCTGGAAGAAAAAGGGCTGGAAGCGTTCAAACGGCGAACCGGCACTGAACCCCGATTTGTGGGAAAGGCTTCTGTCGCTGTCAATGAAGCATAAAATCGAGTTTGTATGGGTGAAGGGTCACGCGGGGCACCCCGAAAACGAGCGATGCGATACGCTTGCGGTAAGCGAATACAAGAAGCTGATGAAATGAATTCAGTTAAACGCATTTTCACGATAATTTCACTCAGTTAGCCCTTGACAACTCAGCAACTTAGTACTACAATATTTTTGAATGTGGAAATCACACATTCAGTTTAATAACATGAAAGGAAGTTGATATATATGGAGAAACACTTTATTTACGCCGACAATGCGGCAACTACAAGAGTTTCCGAGGCTGCGCTTGCCGCTGCCATGCCCTACTACAGGGAATGCTATGGCAACGCTTCAAGCATTTATTCGCTTGGAATGAACGCCGCCCGCGCGGTAGTAAAAGCAAGGCAGCAGGTTGCGGACGCTATCGGCGCTAAATCCGGCGAAATCTATTTTACATCCGGCGGTTCGGAATCTGACAACTGGGCGATTAAATGTGCAGCTGACGTCGGAGCCTCCAAGGGCAAAAAGCACATCATAACCACCAACTTTGAGCACCACGCAGTCCTGCACACCTGCGAGTATCTTGCAAAAAAAGGCTTTGATATCACCTATTTAAAGGTGGATAAGAACGGTCTTATAGCCCCGGAGGACGTAAGAAACGCCATCAGAGAGGATACCTGCCTTGTAACCATAATGTTTGCAAACAACGAAATCGGAACGGTTCAGCCCATCGCCGAAATCGGCGCTATATGCAAGGAAAAGAAGGTTCTTTTCCACACCGACGCTGTTCAGGCTGTCGGAAACGTGCCGATAAATGTTCATGAGATGAATATTGACCTATTGTCTCTTTCCGGGCACAAGATTCACGCCCCCAAGGGCATAGGCGCAATGTATATGCGCAACGGCATCAATCTGCCAAACCTTATCCATGGCGGCGCACAGGAGCGCACCAAGCGCGCAGGAACCGAAAACGTCCCCTCGATAGTTGCTTTGGGCGTTGCCATTACCGACGCCGTTAAGGATATTCCCGCAAAGGCGGCGTCTGTCAGCGCCAAGAGGGACAGACTTATTGCAGAGTTGTTAAAAATCAAGGAATCACGGCTCAACGGCGATGCCTGCAAGCGTCTTCCGGGCAACGTAAACATTTCCTTCCGCGGAATCGAGGGCGAAAGCCTGCTTCTCTCGCTCGACCTTGCCGGAATTGCCGCATCCTCCGGCTCTGCCTGCACCTCCGGCTCGCTCGACCCTTCACATGTTCTTTTGGCGATAGGTCTTCCCCATGCCACAGCGCATGGCTCTTTAAGGCTTACCATCAATGAAGAAACAAGCGATGAGGATATTGATTACATCATCGAAACCGTTCCCAAGGTTGTTGCCAAGCTGAGAGCTATGAGCCCGCTTTGGGAAAGAATCTGCATAGATGAGCACATTGAACCCTGATTGATATATTAAAGAAAGGCTGATATAAAATGATTTACTCCGAGAAAGTTATGGATCATTTCGCCAACCCAAGAAACGTCGGCGAAATCGAAAACGCCGACGGCATAGGCGAGGTAGGCAACGCCAAGTGCGGCGATATAATGAAGATGTATCTTAAAATCGATGAAGGCGTTATTACTGACGTAAAGTTTAAGACCTTCGGCTGCGGCGCGGCTGTTGCCACAAGCTCTATGGCTACCGAGCTTATAAAGGGAAAGCCGATTGAAGATGCTTTAAAGCTTACAAATAAGGCGGTCATCGAAGCGCTGGACGGTCTTCCGGCAGCAAAGCTTCACTGTTCCGTTCTTGCCGAGCAGGCTATAAAGGCGGCACTTGCCGACTATTACCAAAGGCAGGGCGTTGACCCCACGCCAATCATCGGCGAGTTCTCAAAGGACTGCCAAGCCTGCGGTTTAGATTGATGAATAATGTACTGCTTGCGTTAAGCGGCGGCGTTGACAGCTCTGTTTCGGCAGAGCTGTTAAAGCATATGGGGTATGATGTCGCAGGCGTTGTTATGATGATGTCGGAAGCGCACGTTAGGACCCTTGAAGCTGCCCGCGAATCCGCCCGAGCATTGGGAATCAGACTTTTCGAGCTTGATTTAAGACGTGAATTCAAGGCAGAGATAATAGATTATTTTGCGCAGGAATATCTCAGCGGAAGGACGCCAAGTCCCTGCGTGCGCTGCAACCCTAAGATCAAATTCAAATATCTCCTTAAAGCTGCCAATGATAACGGCTATGACTATATTGCCACCGGTCACTATGCGCACATCGTCTGCGAGAACGGCATTTACAAATTAAAGCGGGCGAAATCAGCGGCAAGGGATCAGTCATATATGCTTGCCGGGCTTGGGCAGGAGGTTCTTTCAAAGCTCATACTCCCGCTTGCGGATATCGAAAAGGACGAGGTAAGGGTGATTGCCGAAAGGCTTGGTCTTCCCTGCAAAAATGCACCTGACAGTCAGGAAAACTGCTTTATCCCTGATAACGACTATGCTAAGTACATAGAAGAGAACTACCGTTCCGCCCCGCAGGGTGATTTCATTTCGCCCGAGGGTGAGATATGCGGGCGGCACAAAGGAATAATCCACTACACCATCGGCCAAAGAAAGGGCTTGGGAATAGCATTGGGCAGACCGGCATTTGTTTCTGAAATCAACGCCGAGCGCAACGAAATAAGGCTCTCATACCAAAAGGCTGTAACCGATGAGGTTGTGCTGAGCGATGTATCCGAAACTTTTGAAGGCGCCATAAAAGACGGCGGCAAGTATTCCTGCAAGCTGCGTTCAGTCGGAAG
>CALDFS010000332.1 GCA_937942105.1 uncultured Ruminococcus sp.
TTTGATGTTACGTTAAGTGCATTCTGACTGCTCTGTAAACCGGCTACGCCGATAAACATACTTCCAAAACCATTTGCCATGGTAGTTCCTCCCTGCTTTTACTATTGCTTCGCGTCGAATCCACTGCTGCCTAAGATATCGCCTGTGTTATATGCATTTCTGTCATAATTGGCGGTCTCCGGCGCCTGTTTCATGCTCTTGAACAGGGTGATGTCAAACTCTGTAAGCTCTATTGCCTGAGCAAGTAATTGTGAGTTTAAATCGTTGATTTCTTTCATCTGCGCAGCTGCTTCAATCAGACTGTCGCGCGCTGCTGTAAGCTTCGCCTGAATATCCGGCTGTGTGCCGAGATATCCAATCAGCCTTGTGACTGTCATCTTCTCATCTGATTTGCCCAGTACATTGGCAATATCTGTGAGAAGTGAAACCTGCTTATTGCTCATAATAAGAAGCTCATCGCCTGCCTGCTGATCCAAATCAGTTATTGCTTCAAGCGCAGGGATATCGGCATCTATGATTATCTGACGTTTCTTCTCCCCATTTGCAGCGAGTGTTCTGTATACTTTTTCTTCCTCTGTGAGCACATTTATAAGCTCTTCCACTAAACTAGCCACTATAAAATCCTCTTTTACCTTTGATATATGATATGATTATCATATTATAGAGAGTTGTACCTCTCTAACAGCTTGCTGGCGAAATCATCTCCACTGACCTCATACTGTCCGGAGTCTACCATGTTCTTAAGCAAAGCGACTTTATCTTCCCTGATGTCCGAAGCCTCTGATACTGCTTTTTTCGCAATCTGGTAATCTCTACCGGCCTGCGAAATTGATACCTGATCAGACATCCTCGACGCGCTTTGTGTCTTTGCTGTCTTTGTTGTTCTTGATACGCCATACAACTGGGCTATCTGATTATATGCATCTATACGCATAACAGGATCTCCTTTCTATTATACTTCATCCTTGAAATATGTAAATTTTGCTTCCTGACATATTTATCGGATGTTTTTTTTATTTCTTTATAGACCGTGGAAAATTTTTGGTTACCGTTCGCATCCGCCTGTGAGAATCGTTGTGATGTGAGTGGATTTAATCCCCTCTGTCACTGTCTGCAAAAGTATGCGGTATGTATCCTCCACAAGCTCACAGTCCGACGGTTCAATCCCAAGCTCTGCTGCTTTTTTTAGAATGAACCTGACCTTGTCATCATCATGCTCCACCGCATAGATGTCATCAAACATACCTGCATAGTATCTGTCTAAAAATCTGCGCTTTGCAGCTGTCTCGATTTTTGTGCCTGATGTGGTAAGCACATACAGCTTCGTGCCTTTTTCCTTTGCCTTCATGGCATACTCCTTTACCTGCATCACAGGACGGCACCACTCATATGTATCCTCACCATGCTTACTGCAGTAGTCTGCCCACTGCACATCTGACATTCCTATCTGAAATTTTCCGTTTACCTTGTAGCACGGACTGCTTAAAGTGCCGTCTACGTCTATGAACATTGCCTGCATAGTGTCTGCTCCTATATAGTTAGTTTATGCAGCTATAATAACATGATTAAAGGGTCAAAAGGTATTTTGCCCCTCATTTATGATTAATCAGTGGAATTTTTCCTAATCCTACCTGCTCATATCATAATAGCGCGCATATATTCCGTCCTGTGCCAAAAGCTCCTCGTGTGTGCCTCTTTCAGCAATGCCACAGTCAGCTACCACGAGAATTTCGTCCGCATTTCTGATTGTCGAAAGCCTGTGGGCGATGGTGATAGTCGTTCTGTCCTTTGCCAGCTCCTCCAGACTTTTCTGGATAAAGCGCTCGCTCTCATTGTCAAGGGCACTGGTTGCCTCATCAAGTATTAGCACAGGCGGATTTTTAAGGAACACCCTCGCAATGGAAATCCTCTGCTTCTGACCTCCGGACAATCGGGTGCCTCTCTCTCCGACAAACGTATCATATTTATCCGGCAGTTCCATGATAAAATCGTGGATATTCGCTTTTTTGGCCGCATCTACAATCTCATCCATCGTCGCATCCGGTTTTCCATAGGCTATATTGTCCTTTATACTTCCGCCAAACAGATAAACATCCTGCGAAACCAGTCCAATCTGCGAGCGCAGGCTCTCAAGCGTGAGCTTTCTCACATCATTTCCATCTATTGTGACCCTGCCATCCGTTACATCATAAAACCGCGGAAGCAGTGAGCATATTGTAGTCTTTCCGCTTCCTGACGGTCCAACAAGCGCAATTGATTTTCCTGCCGGTATCTCAAAGGATACGTGCGAAAGCACCGGTGTATCATCATCGCTATAGTGGAACGAAACATCCTCGTAACAGACATTTCCCTTTACATTTTTAAGCGGTTTTGCATCAGCAGCATCAACTATATCCGGCTCAGTTTCCACCACCTCTAAGAATCTTCTAAAGCCCGAAAGTCCCTTCTGCATCATCTCAGTCAGCTCTACAAGTATCTGGATAGGACTGATAAAGATACCTATATACAGCGCATACATAGCAAGGTCGGATGCCTCCATCCTTCCATGTGCTATCAAAAAACCACCAAATACCAGCGTGACAAGATACATCATCCCCTGGAAAAATGCATTTCCGCTCATAAAGCTACCCATACATCTGTAATTTGCATCCTTTGAAATCAGGAAATTTTCATTACTTCTGTTAAATTTTTCCTGCTCGATACGCTCATTGGCAAATGACTGCACCACCCTTATGCCTGCCAGCGTATCCTGAAGACTCGAATTAATATCACCGATTTTTCGCCTGTTATCCATAAAAACGGGAAAAGATGATTTTGTCGCATATTCCGTCTCCAAATATTCCTCAACAAAAAATCAAATCAAAAGAAAACGAAATATTTTCTTCTGTTATTTTGTATTTATCAAGTAGCTCGGGACCGCACGACGCGCTGCCTATTCCGCGCATACGATAATCTATATTGAACACGGGCGAACGCGTTACTTTTACGTCATCGATATGAATCGGATATTCGTCAGTTTTGCACGGCGATAGAGAAAACGAAAAGTTTTTATCCGAAAAAGCCGTTACGGAACCGTTTTTGCCGTAAATTTCCGCTTTTCTCGAATCAACATGACTGCCGCCCTCTTGCGACTTGAGATACAACACGTACATATCTTCTATCTTTTCGTCATACAACCCGACTGTCGCCGAATGCTTTTTATCCTCGTAACATTCGCCCGGACCCCTGCCGAAATATTTAATACGCTCATATTCTTCGGAAAGCGGAATTTCGAATCCGAAACGCATCAAAAAATCATTCAATCCATTGGGTTTCTGAACGGCATTGACGTCTATGCCGACTCTTCCGTCATCATAAAATGCGTATACGATTTCGGTATCGATTCTCCAACCGAGTTGCACCGAAACGATAGCACCTTTTACATAAACGACATTGCCGTCGACTTTTGTTTCGCGTGCAAAAAAATATGCGCGTTTTACAATCTCTCCAAGCTCCACGCCCTCCAAAACACTTTGCTTCATACGCTTGTCGTTATCGATAAACGCACGATGCGTATTGAGTTTTACGGGGCTTTTCAACTTTTCGCGTCCTGCGACCGTAACGGAATTTATCATACCGTCTCTGCCGATTTTATATACCGCCCCGCGCGTTTTCACAATTACCGAGCGATCCGATGCCATAACAGCCGACACCGATGCGCATTCGGAAGAAAATCCTTGCGAATAAACGTCGTGAAAAATAATCTGACGGGTTGCGATTTCTGTATTGCCGACATAAAAACTAAAATCGACGGTCTCGTAATCGTGGCTGTAATCGGGTACATTCAAGTCAAACGCTTTGCTTTCTCGGGCTTTTATGTCGGATATGTCAATCGTATGTTCCGAAACGGTTTCGCCGTTCTTTTTTATGCAATAAGTGCAATCGACGTCATTCAAAGAAATAAAGTCGTAACGATTTATCACCGTAAACGCGCCGTCGTCATACCGCACGTCTATCGGAGCATAAACCTGTTTCAATTCTTCGAGCGCAGAACCGCCGCGGCGATCGGGAGTAACAAGCCCGTCGATACAAAAATTACCCGAGTGCATAAATTCGCCGGACTCTCCGCCCCATAAAAATCTGCCGTCTTGTGTTTTTACGGCATGATCGCACCATTCCCAAACGAATCCGCCGAGCGCCCAATCGTACTTATCGAAAACCTCGCGATAATCGTACAGATCTCCGCACGAATTACCCATTGCGTGCGAATACTCGCAAAGTAAAAACGGTTTCTTACACTCGCCGCTCTTCAAGATTTCTTCGCACCTTTGTACTCCAATATACATAAGCGAGTGTATATCGGTCTCTTTGTTTCCGAATCCGCAAACCGTACTCGCCACTTCGTATTGAACGGGACGGCTGTCGACGCCGTGCAAATAGCGCGACGTTTCCGCGAAATTTTTACCCCAACCGGACTCGTTTCCGAGCGACCACATAACGATACAGGTTCTGTTTTTGTCTCGCTGAAACATAGATTCCGTTCTCATCATAAAACTGTCGATCCATTTTTCGTTGTTTGCCGCTCTGTTCCAATCTTCGGCGACGAACGCACCGCTCGTTTGAACTTCGCCGTGAGTTTCGATGTCGCATTCTTCCAACACGTAAAAACCGTATTTGTCGCAAAGCAACGGCAAGTAAGCATTAGGCATATAATGCGCCGTTCTTATCGCATTTATATTGTGTGCCTTCATCATCGCAAGATCTTTTTCGATGTCTTCGAGAGTTTCGACGGCTCCGCGAACAGTGGAACTGTGTCGATTCACGCCTCTGAATTTAACGGGTTTGCCGTTTATTTTATACACGTTGCCGTCAATAGACACTTTTCTTATGCCTACGCTTTCAACTATATGCTCGCCGTTGTATTCGATTTCCAAGCGAT
>CALDFS010000333.1 GCA_937942105.1 uncultured Ruminococcus sp.
TCGGCGGGGATGAGTTCGTCGTCGCGACGGGATATAGCGATATCACCCAAGCCGAGGCGCTGCGCAAGGAGGTAACCGCCGCCAACGGCGAAAAAATCACCTGCGATGGAATTGAAGCGGAAGTCACTCTGCACAGCGGAATCATGCTCTACAGCGACGAAACAAGCAATCCAAGCTTTTATGATGATTTTATGAAGACTGTTTATGACAATTTCTGAAATCGCAGAGTAATATTAGTCCGTCCCCGGAACGTACACCCGGGGACGGATTTTTGTGATCAGTCTTTTTTAACGGAAGCTTTCAGGTCTTCAAGTATGGCTTTGAACCAGTCGGTATTTCGCCATGGGTCAAACATTTTGCTATTGTCGCTGTTTAAGAATTCAAGAATCCGCTCACATTCTGTATCTTTGCTTGCCGTGATGTAGCTGTTATCCCCTTCAAGACCGTTCAGAATTGTGGAATGATAGGTATAATGCTCGGGCAGATTGTCAAACTGCTTTGAAAACTCCACGCACTTTTCCAAATGATATCTTGCCTTTTCCTCATTTTCCTTTTCCGCATACAGCCTTGCGCAGAGGATATGATCTTCGGCGGCAGCATATGAATAGACGCCGCAGAAGCCGTCGTCATATACAAGATCCATCAGTTTGATATGAAATTCCGTTCTTTTCAGCCAGTCAATGTCATTTGCGGCGTAAAGAGCTAAATTAAAGAGATCGGTCAGCTTACATATGAATTGCTTTGCAAATTCGCCTTTTGGGTCATCATCTCTTTTAATCTGCAAGAGCAATAAATCTTTAGTGCCGCCCAGCCAACAGCCCATATTTGCATATTTCTTTGCCATTTCGGAGTTGCCGATAAAGTTATACGAAAGACAGAGGGTCTGCAGAGCAGAATCGCGATACATCTGTTCGGTGGATTCATTCAGTACTCGCTCGGCAAGTGATATTGCTTCATTAAAGCGGTCTTTATCGTCGGATTTCCGAGCGCCCTCATGGATAAATATAGCGTATGCAAGCCTTGTAAGAACCATGTGTTCATTCGGATATTCCTTTTGCGCTTCTCTCCAAAGGGCGACATCTTCTGCGGTTTTTCCCTTATTCAGAAGCTCCAAATGCTTTTTTTCGTAGTAGAGCAGCAAGCGTTCCCGCTTTCGCTTCTCTCCTACTCCCAAAAGATCGTCAACGGTGACGTCGTAATAGCTCGCTATTGCGGGTATAAGTGTAAGGTCGGGAAGATTTTCACCGCGTTCCCACTTGGAAACTGACTGCGCACTAACGCCGAGATGAGCGGCAAGGTCTTCCTGCCTGTTGCCGCGGGAAAGTCTTAGCTTGCGCAGGTTTTCGTCTAATAATATATTCATAATGCAGTACCTCCGATATTTATTGAACCGACGTCTGTTCTGATATTATTATATACCCTCTGAATCGGTATTTCAATGACGGCGTAATCAAGTTTGGGGCGAAATATCCGCCTGTAGGGCGGATATCATAAAAACTGCACTGTGAAAGCAAAAAATCCGTCCACGAAGCATAAGTTCGGGGACGGATTTTTGCAATTTGACTATTTAGTGCAGGATTTCAGCTCTTCAACTGTGGCTTTGAACCAGTCGGTGTCGCTGTAAGGCGCAAAGGCTTCGCTGTCGTTTACGGTCAGCATTTTGAATATCATTTCAGCCCATGACTGTTGACTATTTGTTATATATCTTCCGGCGTCCCCCTTGTGACCATTCAGAATTTTCGAGCGATAGGTAAATTCGCCGCTCAGACTTTCAAACTGTTTCAGGTACTTTGCAGTGCTTTCAAGGTGATATATAACCTTATCGCCATCACCCTTACCGGCATATATGGCGGCGCAGTAATAGTGATACTGTGCAATCTCTGACGCGAAATCGCCCATAAAACCGTCGTCAAAGAAAAGCTCTAATAGCTTAATACGGAATTCGTGACGAGTAAGCCGGTCGATGCTGTCCAAATTCTCAATGGTGTTGAGAATCATCCTTAATGAGCTTGCGATAAGGTATTTTTTATGATTGTTGCCCTCCTCGCCTTCAAGAACTGCGGACAAAAGCACCTCGCGTGAGTTGAACATATATCCAGCCATTTCAGCGTACTCCTTGGCTTTTTCATTGTCGCCGAGATACTGGTAGGAATGGCAAAGACGCTCTATAGAATTGCCGCGAAGGTTTATATCTGTGGATTCCCGAAGGATTCGCTCGTCAAGCTCTATCGCCTCGGAACACATCTCCTTGTCTTTGTCGATATGGTAAAACAGGGCAAAAGCAAGTTGCGATATCAGCTTGAGTTCATTCGGGAACTCCTTGACCGCTTTGCGCATGAGCTCGATATTTTCCTCGGTTTTGCCGTCGTGCAGAAGCCTTTTGCTCTCAGCGAAATACCAGTCGATTTTCTCCTGCTTGCGCACCTCTCCCACACCCAGAAGGTCGTCAACAGATACATCATAGTAGCTCGCTATTGCGGGGATGAGCGTTAAATCGGGGAGATTCTCGCCGCGCTCCCACTTGGAAACCGACTGAACGCTAACGCCGAGATGTGTTGCAAGGTCTTCCTGCCTGTTGCCGCGCGAAAGCCGCAATTTGCGCAGGTTTTCATCTAATAGTATATTCATAATGTAGTACCTCCAAATTTTATTGAACGACGTCTGTTCTGATATTATTATACCTTGCCGGAAGCATGATTTCAATGACGATGTAATCTAATTCAGAGCGAATTATTAGCCCACAGGTTTAATTTCCCGATAAAAAAGACTGCCGCAGGGCGCGACAGCCTTTAATTCTAAATTTTGAGCACCTTTTTAAGATATTCGCCTGTAAAGGATTTGGGGTTATTTGCCACTTCCTCTGGGGTTCCGGTCGCAACGACCGTTCCGCCCCTGACTCCGCCCTCAGGTCCTAAGTCGATGATGTAGTCCGCGCACTTTATCACGTCTAAATTGTGCTCGATTACAAGCACGGTGTTTCCGCCGTCGCAAAGCTGGGTGAGCATGGATATCAGCTTGCTGACATCATCTGTATGCAGACCGGTTGTCGGCTCGTCTAAGACGTAAATAGTCCTGCCTGTTGCTCTGCGAGAAAGCTCGGTTGCAAGCTTAACTCGCTGAGCTTCGCCGCCCGAAAGGGTGGTTGACGGCTGCCCGAGCTTTAGGTAGCCCAAGCCGACCTCGTTCATGGTCTTTATCTTGCGGTAAATTTTTGGGATGTTCTCAAAGAAAGTGCATGCCTCCTCGATGGTCATATCCAGAACCTCGGCAATGTTTTTGCCCTTGTACTTGACCTCTAAGGTCTCGCGGTTATAACGCGCGCCCTTGCAGAC
>CALDFS010000334.1 GCA_937942105.1 uncultured Ruminococcus sp.
AAAATTTGGGGTTGAATCTTGGGGTGGGTTTGTGCTATAATGAATTGATAATCAATTTGACGGCTATCGGTTTTTCAGTCTGAATCCGATAGTGCCACACATTATAATAGTCAGACAAATACCATCCTATAAAAATCGGAGTTGAAAGCCATGGAAACCTTCTGGAACATACTATCAATAATTATAGCAGTCGGCGCAATCGTACTGTTTGTCTACGTCATAGTGAAAAGCGCCTTCGACTGGTCCCGCAAGAGCGTCCTGCCGGTGGTAAATATACACGCGCGCGTTGCATCAAAGCGAAGCGAGGAGATACCGTCCTCCAAAAAGAAAAAGTCAGCCTGCTTTGTAACCTTTGAAAACGACGATGGCGCTGCCAAGGAGCTTTCGGTTACACCGAAGGAGTATGAGCAGCTCAGCGTTGGCGACATGGGTACCTTAACCTACCGCGCCGACCTGCTTTTAAGCTTTGAAATCAGTTCACCCGCCGAGGAGGGAACAGAAAATGCCAAATAAAATCAACCGTCTGCGCTATAAGGATACTAAATTCACACGGTTTGTTAAAATCATCATGGCTGTGGTATATATGTGGTCCTGCTTTTTCTGGGCGGGTGTTACCATACTTAATTTTTACATAAACACCCCCGAATATTCCTATTTGGCAACGGGATTTTTAACCGGAAGTATTTTCATAACTATCGGGCTGATTCTTACTTTTTTAAGATTCCATATCGCCCAGTTCCCGTTTATAGTTGCCGGAACGGTCATCTTTTTGAAAAACGCCGGCGAGATGATAGATGTTGCTCTCAAATCAGAGGTAGTGTTCAAGCCATCCTTTGAGCTGCGGTATCTTCCGGTCATTGCTGTTGCGGGATTTTCCTTTGTGCTGGCGGTTATGAGCATCGCAAGGGCTGTATCCGAAAGAAAAACGGCGCAGGAAGAATATAACAACCGACCGACGCAGAGCATTCTTGAAAAACGTAATGATAATAAGCGCTGATGGGCAATATAATATAATATAAAATTGCTTTGCTTTTGAAAGGACACTTTATAATGACAGACAGCCACAGCCCCATTGGGGTTTTTGATTCGGGAATAGGCGGTCTAACAGCCGTTAAGGAGCTTGTTAAGCTTATGCCCAACGAGGATATTATATATCTGGGCGATACCGCACGTGTGCCCTACGGCACCAAAAGCCCCGAGACTATACGAAAATACGCCCGTCAGGACTTTGATTTTCTTCTTCGCTTCGGCGTTAAAATGATAATCGCCGCCTGCGGAACCGTATCCTCAACCGTTGGGGACGGCGAATTTGGCGGAGTGCTGCATTCCGGCGGCGGAGTGCTTTATACCGGCGTTATCCGCCCGGCGGTGAACGCCGCTGTAAGCTCCACCAAAAACGGCAGGATAGGAATAATCGGCACCAGCGCGACCATACGCAGCGGAAGCTACCGCAATCTTATAAAAAGCATAATGCCGCAGGCAGAGGTTTACGAAAAGGCCTGCCCGATGTTTGTGCCGCTGGTGGAAAACGGCTACATAGGGCTTGACTGCCGCCCCTGCGTGGATATAGCCCGCGAATATCTGGAGCCGCTTAAGCAGGCAGGGGTGGACACTGTTGTTTTAGGCTGCACCCACTACCCCATGCTTTCGGATGTTATCGCGGAAATAATGGGGGAAGGCGTTAAGCTCATATCCTCGGGCGGCGAGGCAGGCAGAACGGCTTACAATATGCTCCGCGAAAGCGGTCTTGCCAACGACAGAGAAGGCACGGGCAAAACCACCCTTTACTGCACCGACAGTGTGGAGCTTTTCCGCGAGAATGCTGAGCATTTTCTTTACGACCTTGAAAATGAAAATATTGAGATAAAAAGCGCGGAGCTATATTGATACACTTGAAGGGTTCTGCATATATCACTTTTTGCCTGCAATTGAAGGATGTAAACGCCAGACTTTTGTTTAACCTTTTTTGCAGTTTGTGCGGAGCTATGTTTCATCCGCAGTTTGTGCGTTCCCACCGTCGCGCCCCTATAGCATAGTGTTCTACCGCGGTTTGCCGGGGAGCCGTACCGAGTGCGGGCGGAGGTCGGGGACGCCTAAGGCGTCCAAGCGGCTTAACGCCGCTAACGTGCCACGGGCACGTCGACCTCCGCTTCCCACAAATGCGGTGGGGCGCGCCTTACGCTGAGCAAACCTCCGCCGCCAATCACTTCACCCTCCGCACTTTCCAAATAAAACATCACAAAATACAGACAGGATGATAAAATTGAAGGACGTTATAATATCAATAAAAAGCATACGCCGCTTAGACGGCAACGACGACTGCACCGAGCTTATAACCGAAGGCTGCTATCGCAAAACCGAAGAGGGCTGCGAGCTAAGCTATGCCGAAACCGACGCTACCGGCTATGAAGGCTCGGTAACAAACGTAAGCGTGGCGGCAGGAAAAAGCTTGGAGATAGTTCGCTCGGGAAAGTTCAGCTCCGAGCTGATAATAGAAACCCATCGCAAGAATTACAGCTGCTACGGCACTCCCTTCGGCGATCTGACCGTTGGCGCATCGGCAAAGAAGATAGAAGCCAGGCTCGACGAAAACGGCGGCAGCATAATCGCGGAATACAGCATGGATATCAATTCTCAGGATATGGGCGATTATTTCATGCAGATAGCCATTAAACCGGCAAAGTAATTTGCGCCGGCATCACACAAATGATGCCGCGCTAACGTGCAAACGAAGCTGCGCCGCGCACAAATTAATCTCCCACAGACGGAACAGCCTGCGGGAGATTGCTTTTGCCGTTATTTCTTTGATGAAGAGCTGCTTCCGGAAGACTTGCTGTTAGAAGACTTGCTGTTGGAGGACTCGCTGTCTGATCCTTCGGAGCTGCCAGATTTTTTCGCGCTGCCGCCGTTTTCGGGGCTTTCGGCGTTGCCGCCGTTGGGATTGTCAGTTTCAGTTTCATTCTCGGGCGGTATAACGTCGTTATCATCCGCGCCGTTGGTGGGGTCTTGCGATACGTCTGTTCCCATAGAATCTGAGGTATCTGTCGGCATGGTCGGCTCCGGGGGAACCGAGGATATGCCGCTGTCGTTTGTCATAGAGGTGAACGCGCCGGATACCGCTCCGCCGAATTCGTCAAGCCCCCTTGATATGTCCGAGCCGATACCGTCAAGCCCGCTCTGAAGCCCGCCGGTTGGGGTGGAAGGAGTGGTTCCTAAGGTTCCGCCGGGGTTGTTGTCGTCGTCATAATCACCGCAGGCGGTGAGCATAAGCATACCCATTGCGGCTGCCAAAAGCATTATCAGATATTTTTTCATCGTTTATCTTTCCTTTCAAAAAGAATATAGTACTGATTCCGGACGGTTTACAGTCAGGAATTAGCATAAGCTGATTTGCTCGAACCTATTATCTCTCAAAAGGGAAAAAATATTCAATTTCCGGGCGTTTTGAATATCGATTTTTCGGGATTCCATCGGCTCACGCCCCAAAAAATCGCGAAAATAAAAATCTGAGATTTTGTGGATGCGCCAACGCGCGCGATTCGCCTTAGCGCAATCCCGAAAAGCCGGTTGGATATCCCAAAAAACTTATAAGTCAAAAGCTTGTATGCGCCGCTAAGGTGTTGACAATCGCCGGCATTTGGGCTATTATATATTTAAAGCGTATACTTTCGATACATATTAAAATGTGCATTGCAAAATTTTTTATACGGAGGAATTATCATGGTTATTCATTCTATTAACGAACCGCTTTTCCGCGAGTACGGCAAGGTAGTCGAGGGCTACGATGTAAGCGAGCTTTTGAAGGTAATGGATGAGGTTACGCCTCTGCCCGAGGGTGTTGTTTACGTCCCTGAGCAGCCCGAAATGCAGGCGCTTCCGATTGCCGAGGATATCTCGAAGAGACTTTACGGCGGCATGCCCGTACAGCTCGGCTGGTGCAACGGTCACAACACCAAGCTAAACTGCTTAGAGTATCACCGCGACAGCGAAATAAACTTGGGAACCAAGGACTTTATACTGCTTTTAGGCAAGGAATCCCAGATAGACAACTGGATGTTCGACACTGCCGACACTGTTGCCTTCAAGGTTCCGGCGGGCGTTATGGTTGAGGTTTATGCAACCACCCTGCACTACGCTCCCTGCTCCGCAAAGAAAGGCGAGGGCTTCAAGGTTCTGGTAGTGCTTCCCAAGGGCACCAACACCGACAAGCCGGAGTTTACCCCCGCAAATCACGAGGATACCCTGCTCACCGCCGCAAACAAGTGGCTTTTGGCTCACCCCGAGTCGGACGAAGCCAAGGGTGGAGCGGTAGTAGGTCTTAAGGGAGTTAATGTGGATATCGCCGGGGATATCTGATAGCTTTCAGCGATACTCAGCTATAAGTTATACATAGAATTCAGCCGGAGCGGATTTGCCCCGGCTGAATTTCCTCTTGACAAATACTAAATAATCTGATATAATCACAGTGTTAAATATGAAGGTATAGCTCAGCTGGTAGAGCACCTGCTTGACGTGCAGGGGGTCATAGGTTCGAGTCCTATTATCTTCACCACTAAAAAAAGACCCTTTATGGGTCTCAGCCTGTCGAAAAAGCCAGCTTCATGCTGGCTTTTTCTAATAAGTTGTGGTAT
>CALDFS010000335.1 GCA_937942105.1 uncultured Ruminococcus sp.
TAGTGAGCGACATCACTTATCACTTGCATCACTTACGACGTAAGCCGTATGCCTCATCCTTGCAGCAAGCGCCCTAAGCTCAATTCTTCGCGGCAAATCCATAAACCTTTCGCAATCGGTGAAATAGCTTGAAAAAACAACATCCAGCCCCTCGCGCTCGATATCCTTATAAAGCTCATCGACCGCCCGCGCAATATCTATCTTCTCCTCGGCATTTTTGATTTCAAGATACCTCAGCATAAATCCAAGCGCTGTAAGCTGGCGTGGAGTGATGATATCGTGAAGCCCGCGAACGTCAATCCTCTCATCACCAATGGCAACCATCCCCATATCAGAAACGAACAGCCGCTCACTTCCGGTGCCGTCTGGGTACGATGTAAAGCCTTTGGAGGTAAGCACCCGCGACTGCTTCCAGTCGGCCTGGGCGATATTCTGCGGGCTTTCTCCGCCGATTTTGTGTGCAGATTGGGAAACGTTTCTGATAACGTAATCCTCCATTAGATATATCCTGTCGGCAACCGAAAGATACTCGCCGCTTCCGCCGATTACAAGGATAGTAGATACCCCCAAGCCGGTGTGAAGCTCCTTGACCCGGTCGGTAAAGGGGGTTATAGGCTCCTTGGCAATCAATTCCTTCATCTTGGAATCCCGAATCATGAAGTTTGTGGCGCTTCTGTCCTCGTCTATGAGCAAAAGCTTGCAGCCGAAGTCAGCGGCCTCCATGATGTTTGCCGCCTGCGAGGTCGAGCCGGAGGCATGGTCGGTGGAAAAATCCTGCGTGTTCCCGCCGGGAAGCCACTTTATAAACGGCGAGATGTTCACGTTCTTAACGCACCTGCCGTCCTCGGCGCTGATGGTCATTGCGGTTTCATCCGAGATGCATAGCTCGCGCCCATCGCCTGCGGTGTGATTGTAGATTCCGGCGGAAATAGCGTCTAACAGGGTTGATTTGCCGGAATATCCGCCCCGGTTATTACTGTAACTCCGCGCCTTATGCCCATGCCCTTTATCCCCGCGATTTCGATTTCATCCTCCGGTGGGGAGACAAACGGAATTGCCGTATCAAGCGGCTTATCAGAACCTTTGGCACGGGGCAGGATGCTTCCGTTTGCGATAAATGCGCAGTAGTCGCTCGATTTAAGATACTCGCGTATAAAAAGCTGCTTTTTGGCAAGTGTTAGCGCCGCTTCAAGTTTTTCGGGGCTGTGCTCTGCGATGAAGCTGTCTACCGCCTTTGGCAGATCCTTGCAGAGCATTTGGATCACCCTTGCAATCTTCTTCCGCGGGAGCTGGATTTGCAGCCGGATGCAGAAGCATGGCAGGGGCGGGCGCTCGGTATCGTCCTCAATAAGATAGATGCTGTTTCCGGGACCGTTGGTGTAATCCTTCTGCGGGCAGACGGCGAAGAACGCCGAATTGCGCATAAGCACCTCTCCGCCGGGGCGGACAAGGTAGTAGCGGCCGTTCTCGGTGTCAGGGCGGCTGCGGTTGTAAAGTGCGTCGTTGAGTGCGTCGATGTACGGCGCGAACTCGCGCAGAAGGCAGTCTGCTGCGGCGGTTGCAAGCTCGGTCACCCCCAGCCGTTCAGCCGGAATCTGAAGCTGAACTACTGGCTTATCTTCGGCTTCTTTGTTTGCACAGGTGTAAACCATGCTTATATCATCGTGCCAGTACTGCGGAAGGCTTTCAAGGTAGGGGTCTGGCGGGGCAATCGGGTGAACAACAGCCGTGCCGTTGTAAAGCTCCGCCCAGCTTTTGTGCTTGTAGTAGCAATCGCATAGAATATTTTCCAGCCTTTTCAAATTATCCTCTCCTTTGATGAGATTTTTAAGCGGTATCGTCACAACAACCGTCGGCTTGTCCTTGGCAAGCTTGTGGGTCTGCGTGAACTGATAGGAGGTTTCACCGCTCCTGTATACCGGGTCGTTGACCTTTTTGATAAATTCGGTGGGATTCCCGGTAGGCATGCCGACATCCGCTTCCGGCGGTATGATGGCTGCACCCTCGTAGATTTCCTTGTAGGTGGTTTCGCTTCCGTCCATCTTTAAAAGATAGCTTTTGAGTCTTTTCAAATGGCAAGTCTCCTTATAATCTATTTGCCAAGGCGGATTCTGATTGATACCCGCATTTACAGAAAAAAACACACGCCCGGGATTTCGGACGTGTGTCAAACAGATTATTAAGTCAAAGCAAACATGACCTGACCGCAAAAACGGTCAAGCAATTTATCCGCAAAGCTTATCTGACAAGCAAATCAGGGCGCACTATCCGAAAGAATATTTTCGCAGTGACTGCCTTCCTTGACTGATGGTTTTAAGCGATGCGAATTGCAAATCAATATCGCCAAAAGGGCAAATTATAGGCTGTTTCGGCAAAGAGGGCGCACTACGTCTGTAAACAACAGGTTTTTCATGTGACATCCTCCTTTGCTGATATTAATAATCCGCCTTTCGGCAAGTTTATATTAGCACATCTTGGGCGATATGTCAATAGCGGTGGGATTGAAAAAATAAACGGTTATTTGGCGTGGACGCCGATAGGCGGACAACGGGTGCGGTTTTGGGGCGCAGCAACAAGACGCAAATCGGTGCAGCTTAGCTCCATCAATACGAAAATCAGCTGCAAGACAGTCGTCGAGCACGCGCCCTAAATGAAGCCAATTATATCATTCAGACTTGCAATAGAATCAGGTGAGATTTTCAGAGTGAACATTGAATTTCCGCTTCCGCCATACACAAAGTCGTACTGAAAAAGCTTCTTATCCATTATACATGGAATCGTTAGCCCCACGAGCGGAATTTCACCGGCTTCATAACCGGTTTGTATTTCAATTTGTTTTCTGTCTGCCATTTTTATCTTTTGAAATCCGAATTGCTCTTTTATACCTGCAAAATCCACTCTGCCATAGCTTGAGCTGACAAACAGCGCAACCAGCCCTCTGTCTGTTTGTGCAATTAAAGTTGGTACAGACTTTTCGATTGGAAAATACTTTGCAGCATCAGCAAGCGTAATTATCGGTTTGTCATGTTCAATTATTTCAAAATCTATGTTTTGATTCTGCAACAGCTTAATTAGCCTTTTAATATCCACAACATTGCTCCTTCACAATATGATAATCCCGCCGCAAGCCCGCGATACAGCAGCATTGCGGCGGGATCTATGCTATTTTTCAGAATTTTATCCGCAAATCTTGGCAATAGCCAGCGCAAACATCTTGGCGTTCAGCGTTAACTGGTCGAGCTTTATGAATTCATCCGGCGAGTGCATGTGGTTGTCTTCACCCAAGAACTCTGCGCCAAAGGCGACTCCGCCCTCGATTTCGTGGACGTAGGTTCCGCCGCCGATAGCGATACATTCGCCCTTTTCGCCGGTGACGTCCTCGTAGACTTCTAAGAGCTTCTGCACGAACGGACTGTCTGCGCTGACCTTGTGCGGCTCTGTGCCGCCGCACTTTTCCACCTTGAAGTCCGCACTTTCTAAGGTGGGGATGAGCTTAGATGTTACGTCCGCGACGGTGTAGCTTGCGGGAAGCCTTATATCTATAGCGCAGCTCAGCTCGCCAGCTTCAAAATTGATGATGCTGAGAACGCAGGTGAGTGCGCCGGATTCATCATCGCTCATCTTTATATTAAGGCTCTCGCCGTTTGTCTCACCGTAGGGGAAAAGCTTGGATAGCTTGGATATGCGTAGTGATGCATCATCGGTCAGGTGAAGCTCGCTGATGAGCCTTATCAGGGCTGTTATGGCGTTAGCACCGATTTCGGGAGTGGAGGCGTGGGCACTCTTTCCCTCGGCGTCTATCCTTACGCATCCGCCGAAGTCCTTGGTAGTAAACTTGACAGGGATGTCAACCGCTTTGGCTGCCTTTTCGATTTCTGAAACAGTGACCCCGCCCAGGACCGCATACGCCGACTGTGGGACAGCGTTTACAACCGTTCCGCCCGAAAGCTCCATCAGTGCCCGGGCGGAGAAGGGCTGGGCAGCCTTTGCGCCGAAATTAGCCCTTATCATGCCCTTTTCGATGTTGATAACAGGGTAGTTGCCATCAGGAGTGAATGAGTATTTCGGGGGCTTTTCCTTTGTGAAGTAGTATTCAAGGTCGGACGAACCGTTTTCCTCATCCGTTCCAAGAATCAGCTTAAAGCCTTTTTTAAGCGGGATGTTCAGCTCTTTAAGCGCCTTCATGGCGTAGATGACCGCAACAGCAGGACCCTTATCATCTATTGCGCCTCTGCCGTAAAGTCTGCCGTCAGCGATTCTTGCCTTGTAAGGCTCACCCGTCCAGCCCGTTCCCTCGGGGACTACGTCGAGATGTGCCAGGATTCCAAGCTCCGGCTCGCCCTCTGTGTAGGAAGCCGTGCCGACGTATCCCTCAAAATTGCGGGTATTAAAGCCGAAGCTTTCGCATATCTGCAAGGCGCGTTCCAAGCACTTTGCCGCATCTGCTCCGAACGGAGCACCGGGCGCAGGCTTGCCCTTTACACTTGGGAAGGATATAAGCTCAGACAGGGTGGAGATCATCTTATCCCTCTGCGAGTCTATATAGTCGAAAATTTTCTGTTTTAAATTTTCCATAAATGTTTTTCCTTTCTGTTAATGCATTTTTCTAAGAACCATGACCGATATCGGCGGGACAAAAACGCCCTCGCAGTAAATTCCCATCGGGCGGTCAGATACCATCGTGTCGCTTACAAGCATTTCCCATTCGCCGTCCGGCAGTATAAATACCTTTGCCCTTGGGATGGGATTGACAAATATCAGAAGCTCCTCGCTCTCATCAAACAGGCGGAGCTGAATTGTGCCGTCTGAGGATGGCATTACCTCGGAATGATCCTCGATTTCCTCGTGCGCAGACATACGCAGCAGTGGGTGAGCTTTTCTGAACGCTATAAGTCCCTTTATATATTCCGCTTCGGAGCTATTTTCATCCAGCATATACCATTTCATGGAATTTACGCTGTCCGGCGAGCGGTAGCTGTTGTGGTCAAATTCGCCATTTGCCAGCTGCTTGGAACGCAGAAACTCCTGTCCGGCGTGAAGAAAGGGCACTCCCTGAGCCAAAAGAACCAGAGCCGCCGCAAGACGCGCCATCTTTTTGCGGTCACGCAGGTTGGAGCCGCTGGCGGAAAGCGAAAGCTTGTCCCAAAGGGTAAGATTATCGTGGGCTTCGCAGTAGTTTATTATCTGGTAAGGGTCGCAAGCCCAAGCCTCCTGCCCTAAAAGACCGCTTATTACCGACGAGCGCAGATGATAGTTTCCGCTGATATACCCGCGCTCCACGTCGAAGAAGTTCGGACCTTTTATGGAGTCGCGGAAATTGTCGTTAAAATAAGCGAAATCAGGTGTTTTATAGGAGTTCTGCTTTGAAGCCGCAAGCTCGGAATTCAGAGCTATCGCTCCGCCCGACCATCCCTCGCCATATAGAATAACAGAAGGATTTATGCGCTTTAGCCGCTCGGCAAGTAAATTCAGGGTGTGAGCGTCCAGCACGGCCATCAGGTCGAAGCGGAAGCCGTCGATGTGATATTCCTGCGCCCAGTAGAGCACCGAGT
>CALDFS010000336.1 GCA_937942105.1 uncultured Ruminococcus sp.
TTTGTACGATTGTCTATTGTGAAGCCGTCTTTTGACTATATCATTATTATACTAGGTGGTGATAACATGTCAGGAGCAGAAGTTAGAGAAATGATACAGTCAGCAGGTTTCAAGCTTTGGCAGGTCGCAGAGCTTTGGGGAATCAGTGACGGCAACTTTTCTCGCAGACTGCGCAAGCCGTTTAGTGACGAAGAGGTTGAGCGCATCAAGGCAATAATTGCAGAATTGCATACAAAAAAATCCGCCTGAGCGATCGCAACGCTCAGACGGAGGGAGCAGGTTAAAGCCCGCTCTAACGGAAAACACGGCTAAATGTCTCCGCTTTTAGTATATCATATCAAAAGCGGGAATTCAACAGGAAAGGAATAATTTAATGATTTCAGCTCAAACAAAAAAACCGCTTCCTCGTATGCGGACAATCAAGCAGACTGCACAAGAGACGGGGCTGCATGAATACTTTGTTCGGCAACTTGTAAAGCAGAATAAAATCCGCTATATTTCGGCAGGTAGAAAAACATTGATAAATCTTGACTTATTTATCGACTATCTGAACTCGACAGAGCAGGAGGCGGCGGAATGAGTGACAAAAAGTCATTTCTTTTATATCTTGATTATCAAACTCATTTTTCGGTACTTTCCGATGAGGACCTTGGGAAACTGATACGCGCTGTTTTTGTGTATGAATCAGAAAGAACGGAACCCGATTTCTCACGCTCGCCCGCTCTGTCAATAAGCTTTTCTTTCGTCAAGTCACAGCTTGACCGCGATAGAGAGGAATATGAAAAGCGCTGCGAAGCTAATCAAAAAAACGGGTTGAAAGGCGGTCGACCGCCAAAACCGAACGGTTTTTTACAGAAACCCAAAAAACCGAACGGTTTTTCAGAAAACCCAAGCAAACCCAAAAAACCCGATAATGATACTGATACTGATAATGATAATGATAATGATACTGATAATGGAAAAGATATAATAAGCCCGCCCGCTCAAACAAAGCCGATAAAGCCCGACCGGCATAAATACGGCGAATATAATAACGTTCTACTCTCTGATACTGACTTTGAAAAGCTTAAAGCGGAGTTCCCAGTGGATTATCAGCAACGTATAGACCGATTAAGTGAATATATGCAATCAACAGGTAAATCGTATAAGGATCACTTAGCAACTATCAGAAGCTGGGCAAGGAAAGAACCGGCAGGACAGAAGCGGGCAACCGAACAGAAAGCCGAATACTTCAACCCTGATGTACTGGAGGCTTTTAAATGATTATAGATGAGCTCAACAATATATCAGAACGTGCCCGGATAATGAATAGCCGACAGAGCGGCGACTACATAGATCCAGCTGATGGGCTTCTACACTGCGGTAAATGCCGCACACCAAAACAGTGCAAGATTACTTCACTCGGAGCTGAGAGAGTTTTCTCATGTTTGTGTGAGTGTAAGAAAAAAGAGCAAGATGCAGAAAAACAGCGCAAAAAGGCCGAACGTATGAATGAAATACGCAAAGCCTGCTTCAATAGCACAAGCCTTATATCAGCGACTTTTGACAATGATGACGGCGATAACAAAATGCTTATGCAGGTGTGTCATAAATATGCTGAAAAATTTTCACTTTCAAGTGATTGGCTGCTTTTATATGGCAACTGCGGAACAGGAAAAAGCTTTGCAGCAGCTTGTATATGCAACGAGCTTTTGAGCAGGGGTTTTTCTGCAAGGTTTGTTACTGTCAGCGAGATTGAAAAAGAATTGTTCAGTGCAGAAAACAAAACATATATATTCGCCGAACTCAACAAGGTTGACATACTCTGCATTGACGATTTCGGCGCTGAGCGTGACACAGAGTATATGCAGCAGATAGTTTATGACTTAATAGATGGCAGGCTGAAGAGCGGTAAGCCTTGCGTTATTACCACTAACCTAATGCCTAAGGACTTCAGCGCTCCGAAGAATTTTACGGTAAGGAGAATTTACAGCCGGTTGCTTGAAAGAGCAGTTGCCTTTGAAGTTCAAGGAAACGATCGGCGCCTAAAGATGTTTCAGGAGAATAATAAAGCGAGACTTAAGACGCTATTATCAGAATAGCCTTCTAATCCGACACAAAGAAAAGCGGGTGTAAAATAGCTCCCGCTTATTCACTTCTAAAAATTCCAATTAAAGTCGCAAAATAAATCTGTTGTGACTGAGCCGAATTTGGGGTTGGCAGAACCGCAAACTATTTTAAGTCCGTCACAGTACCTTAACGACCCGGATTGTAATTTCGCACTGTATGCACTGTAGCGAACTGTGGTGAGCTTCAAACACTTTCTCGGTAAACTTACTCGCCGATATTTTGCGTGGCTCTCAGCGCAGATCCGTCCCCGATGACGATAAAATCATTTGACAATTATCACTATCACGCAAAGCAATCAGAAATCTGATAAGTTCTTTTTTATCTTCCTCAGTAAGTTTTGACAACAACTCAATAACGGCTTTCAATTCATCTTGACTCATAAACAATTCCTTTCTGAAGCGGGCAAGAGCAAGGAAGCTGTCCTTGCTCGCCCTTCAAATATTCTCAAGCTATCGAGAAACGACGGCTTGCACTCTGTTTAAGATAGCCCTTATAAACCTCGGGAAGAGCTTTCTTGAATGCGGTTGTATCAAACCGCTGAGTGAGTACGCTTGTGTATCTGACGATATAGCGCCCTGCTTCAAGTTCCTCGGTGTTGCGGGTATCCATTTCGCGTTTGATTTCGTCTTTAATAGCTTCCGCTTCTGCCTGAGCTTCGGCGATAAGTGCCTCCCACTCTTTAAGCTTTTCGATTTTGGTTATCATTTCGTTTGCACTCATTGTTTTTACCTCGCTTAAATTTATTTAGGTTGCTTTCTCTCAACCACTGACTATATTATAGCACTGTTTACCGTGTATGTCTATTAGCAAAATATATAATGTTTACCGTGTATTTTTGTCTATTATACACTGTTGACAGTGCGCTACTTATATGCTATAATATAGACATACTGGGAGAGGCGGCTTTTATTTTTACCGCCCCCAGAGACTAAAAAAAGGGGGGTGTCTGTTATGCCAATCTCGGAAGCAAAGAAGAAAGCCAACGCTCGGTGGGACAATGAAAACATGGCTACTCTGTCCTGTAAGCTGAAGAAGGCGCAAGCGGCAAAGTTTAAGAGCTATTGCGAGACTCAAGGCAAAACAAGTAATACCATGCTTCGGGAGTATGTGCTGGGCTGTATCGGTGAAGAAAATCCAGAAGACGTAAAATGTAAAGTCAAATAGCATAGATAAGTGCCTCCCACTCTTTAAGCTTTTCGATTTTGGTTATCATTTCGTTTGCACTCATTGTTTTTCTCCTTTGAAATTGTTTTGTTTAGTGGTTTATCTCAACCCTGTGATTGTATTATAACATATCGTACCCGATATATCAATTGGCAAAATACATAAATATATCGTACCCTATATATTATATGTTTGTGCAAACCGTCTATTGTGTACGATATGGAAATGTGGTATAATATGTGTATACTGAAGGAGTATACGTTTTTACATAGTTGCTCAAATAATTTGAAAAGGTGATATTATGGCAGTAAGTAAAGCTCAGCAAAAAGCTGTAAGCAAATACATGAAAGAAAACTATGATGAGGTAAAAATACGAATGCCCAAAGGTAAAAAGGCAAAGATAAAAGCCTATGCAGACAGCAAAGGCGAAAGCGTCAACGGATTTATCAATCGAGCGATTGAAGAAACGATAGAGCGGGACATCTCCACGGAAAAGTGCGCGCAATAAAGCCCACTCCCAACTACGCAAAAGCAGGTGATAATAATGCCATTCAAGTATGATAAACTATTTGATTTGCTAGTGAAAAAGGGTATTACTACATACAAAATCAGAAAAGACAATTTAATTTCACAAGCAGCACTGACCAAAATGAAAAATGGTAATGGGAATATTGACACACGCACACTTGAACGCTTGTGTGCTGTTCTCCACTGTCAGCCAGGCGATATTATGGAGTACGTTGAAGAACGAGAGGAGATTAAGCAATGAGCAGATACGAACGACTTGATAAGCTCGCCGAAGAACTGAAATCCATGCGTCCGCTGAATACTGCGGAACTAAAACGGCTCCGCGATGAGTTTATAATTGAGCATACACACGATTCAACGGCGATTGAGGGAAACACCCTGACGCTCAGAGAGACAGCACTTATATTGCAAGAAGGCATCACAATAGCCGAGAAGCCCCTCAGAGAGCATTTAGAGGCAATAGGGTATAGAGATGCGTTTGAATACGTTGTCGAGCTTGCAGGGGCAAATACGCCGCTCTCAGAGGCTGTCATCAAAGACGTTCATGCGCTTGTGCTGATGAATGACCGTGAGAACAGAGGAATTTATCGGCGCGTTCCAGTTGTGATTTCAGGAGCACTGCACACGCCGCCGCAGCCCTATCTTGTCCCA
>CALDFS010000337.1 GCA_937942105.1 uncultured Ruminococcus sp.
ATTGGGTGCTGTGCACACATCCTTGATGGCGGCAATATTCTTTTAAAGCTTGACAGCCCAGAGCCAAAGGTATCTGCCGGTCAGGCAGGGGTTATTTATAACAATGATACCGTACTCGGTATGGGCATTATACAGTAACCGCTTTCACAATAAAAAGTACAACCATAAAGCCGGTGCAGAATCACTATGCTGTAATTCTGCACCGGCTTTAATGTTAATATCTGTTCACAGAGTCTTACGGCTTTTCCGGAAATTCTCCGCCGTCAAACGGAGTAAAGCTTGTCGGAAAATCGGGAAGGTTCTGATCGTAGAAGCGGAAGCTGTTCTTTCCGGCGTTCTTGGCGGAATACAGCGCAATATCCGCACACCTCATAAGCTCACGGTAGGTAAGACCGTTCTGCGGGCAGACGGAAACGCCCATGCTTATAGTCACACCGCAATCATCGTCAAAATCAGAGATATCTCTGAACAGCCTTGAAGCGGCGGCTATCGGGCTTCCTCCGCAGTCCATAAGAACAAGGAATTCGTCTCCGCCGATTCTGGCGGCTATATCGTCCTTCTGAATCGATTTCTGGATATTGTTGGCAATGCGCTGCAGCAGCTTATCGCCATAGCCATGACCGTATGTATCATTGACGGTTTTGAAATAATCAACATCCAAAAGCACAACTGCATAGCTGTGTCCGCTGTAATTTGCAAGCAGACACTCTATCATTTTTTCTGCTGCACGGCGGTTATACAAAACCGTAAGCGTATCATGCTCGGAAAGTGCCTTAAGCTCGTTTACCGCTGAGACTTCCTCGTTGATATCGGTAAGCTTGCCTATTACGCGTGAAAATGTATTTGATTCGGAATTATCCCAAAGCGGTCTTACAACTGCCTTGAACAAATGTACCGTATCGTTATACGGAATGGAATAGCGCTGATTAATGTCAGGATTTCCATACTTGAAGTTCTTAAGCTTCTCTCTCAAATCCGCCATAATAGTCTTTCCCCAGTCCGGAAGGGAGGGGTTTACCTCTGGCTTTGAAATAAGCTCAGGTATGGAAAGATACCTCGCTCCCCATTCGGATATTTCAAGCAAATCATCATTGCAGTCGTATTCGACAAGGATTTCCTTTGACATTGACGAGAAGAACCTTGACTTTTCCCTTTCCTGCTCCAAAAGTGCAATTGTCCTTCCTGATATGCTGAAATCCTGTCTTTCAAGAACCTCTGTCAACGTATGGCTCATTTCATTTGCAGCAATACTCGAAGCAGACCTTATTTCAATGTTTTTAAGAATATCTTCCCCGCTTTCAAGAAGGCACTCAATCAGCAGAGGGCTGAACGCGCCGCACTCGCCGTCAGCTATCATCCTCATAGCCTTTTCATGCGAATACATCGGCTTATAGCTTCTTTCTGAAACGAGCGAATCATAAACATCCGCCAGAGCAACAGCCTGGGCAGAAATCGGTATAGCCTCGCCCTTCAGCCCGTCAGGATATCCCCTTCCGTCATATCTTTCATGATGCCAGCGGCATATATCATAGGCGCAATGCAAAAGCTCGGAGCCTGCAAAGCTTGGAACATTCTCTACTATTTTCGCTCCTGCCATGGAGTGGGTTTTGATTATATCGTACTCTTCAGGAGTAAGCCTGCCGTCTTTATTCAGAATTGAAGTGGAAATACATATCTTTCCTATATCGTGCATGGCTGAAGCGTTGGATATTAAAGATATCTTCTTTGCGGTAAGGTTATATTTATTTGTTTTAGCACGTATATGATGCAGAAGAACATCGGTTATAGTTCTGATTCTGAGGACGTGCAGACCGCTTTCACCGTTTCGGAATTCAACTATATTGCTAAGTACCTCAACAAGCTGGGCATTGTTCTGCTCCCTTTCATATATATGCTCCGTTACCATATCCTCCAGCGCCTTCTGCTTTACATGAAGAGCAATTGCATTCTGAACACGGTGGCAAACGGTCATTTCATCAAACGGTCTTGTTATGTAATCGGTTGCTCCTAGGCGATACGCCTTTTCAATATATGGCTGAGTGCTTTCGGAGGACAGCATTATTACCGGAAGAGAATTGATCCATCGGTTGCCGTTTATGGTTGATAAGACCTCAATACCGTCCATCTCCGGCATAAGGATATCCAAAAGCATAAGGGATATATCAGATAAGCTGCGCGAAAGTATGGCAATGGCTTCTATTCCCGTTGAAGCCTCGATTATATTATAAGACGGTGAAAGTATATCGGCAAGAAGAGACCTGTTCATCTCAACATCGTCAACAATAAGAATTGTTTTTCTTTCATCCATAATATTTATCCCTTCTTTTGTGCCCGTATATACATAGCTGAGCGGACATATTACTCATATTTTAGCTTACGAATTAGCATATCCATTTTACTACAATCACAATAAAATGTCAACTTATTTTCATATATCGGTACTATTGATTTTATCATAAAATCATGATAAAATGAGTTGATGATAAACTTACGAGTGAATGAAAGGACTGTACAAATATGAGACTACTTATCATCAGACACGGCGACCCTGACTATTCAATAGATTCACTGACCGAAAAGGGCTGGCGCGAGGCTGAGCTTTTAAGCGAGCGCATATCAAAGCTGGATGTTAAGGCATTTTACTGCTCGCCGCTGGGCAGAGCCAAGGATACGGCATCGCTGACGCTGAAAAAGATGGGGCGAGAGGCTGAAATATTGGATTGGCTGAAGGAATTCTACTACTGCCAGGTTAAGCTTCCGTATATAAAAGAGGGCACTGCTTTAACATGGGACCTTCTTCCCTCCTTCTTCACGAATATTGACGACCTTTATGATAAGGAAAAATTCAAGGATGTCGATTTCATGCGCGAGGGCAACTACCCAGAGCTGTATAGGAATGTTACCGACGGGCTGGACGCTCTTTTGGAAAAACACGGCTACAGGCGCTGCGGAAGATATTATGAAGCAGTAGAGCCTAACCGTGACACTATAGTTTTATTCTGTCATTTCGGAATTGAATGCCAGCTTTTGGGGCATCTTTTAAGTATATCCCCTGTTGTGCTGGGGCAGAATTTCTGCGCCGCTCCAAGCTCGGTTACAACGCTTTACACCGAGGAGCGCGAGAAAGGCATAGCTTCCTTCCGCTGTGCCGCTTTCGGAGACACCTCTCACCTATATGCAGGCGATGAAGAGCCTGCATTTTCCGCACGCTTCTGTGAGACGTTTGATTCGGATGAAAGGCATTGATATATTACGCAAAAAGTCAAGACAAATCGCTTAATTCATGCTATAATCATAATCAGAAAGTATACTTTTCAAATATTTTTTGCGGATGTGAAGTAAGTGAAGGATTTCTACATTTTTATCAAGTCGCTTGAATACATTGAACGGAACCTATCCTGTGACATCAGTCAGGAGGATATTGCAGCCTACTGCGCCTGTTCGGTTTCTGCGCTTCAGAAGATGTGGAAGTACTGCACCAGTCAGGGCGTCATGAGCTATATCAAGAAGCGCCGCTTCACCCTTGCGGCAAGGGAGCTTGTCGAGGGTGCGGGAGTGCTTGAAACCGCCTTAAAATATGGCTACGGCTCAAACGAAGCCTTCACCCGCGCATTCAGAAGCTTTTGGGGAGTAAGTCCTTCAACGCTCGCAAAATCGCGGAGCTTTACCGACTTATACCCTGTCCTGAACCAAAAATACTATGACGGAGGTACTTTTATGAAAAACAAATTTGACTTGACCCAGCTTTACGAGAAGATGCAGGACAAGAAAAACACCTATGTGTGCTGTTTTGACATCAAGCATCTTGACCCTATCAACAAGAATTTAGGCAGAAACGTCGG
>CALDFS010000338.1 GCA_937942105.1 uncultured Ruminococcus sp.
CGAGCCGCTGCCCGTATACGGCGAGACTGACATTGGCGAGGTCAGCTATGACCCGACGGAGTGCAGCGCCGTCTACGAAGCGGAGGATGCTTCCCTTACCGGATATGCAAAATCTGCATCCTTCAGGGAGGGGTATTCCGGTTCGGGCTATGTCAGCGGAATATCCCTGCCTGACAGCGGAATGGCTGTGCAGCTCAAAATCGAAGCTCCGCAGCACTATGATATCACCATCTGCGCGGCGTCGGATACGCCGGTGGAGGGTGTTCTGTATGTTGACGGCTTGGCTCGCGGAAAGCTGAGCATATCGGGAAGCGGAAAGTTTGAAGCGGTTAAATACGAAAACATCTACCTTACGCCGGACGAGGCTGTTTTAAGCATTCAGGAGCTAAGCGGCGAATGTGATGTTGACTTTGTGCTTTTAGAAAGCTCATCTTCGGTTTATGAGCATGATTATTCCGCCTCGGGCAAGCTTTCAAATATGGCGTCCTCCGAAAGAACGATAAAGACCTATAAATATCTCTGCGAGATGTATGGCGAGGCTGTTTTAAGCGGTCAGCAGTGCTCGCAGGGGTCGAATGCCGAGATTGACGCTGTAGCGCACGTCACCGGAAGATACCCCGCAATACGCTTCGGCGAGCTTATGGGCTATTCCGAAGGGTTCGACACCGGGGATATCGAGCTTGCTATCGATTATGCCAAGCAGGGCGGACTTGTTGGATACGTTTGGAACTGGATGCAGAACGGCTCCTGCTACCGCGAAAAATCCGGCTTTAAGCTCGAAAACGCGGTCACTGCCCATGAAATCTCTAAGCTGTCATATGACAAGCTGACCGAGCTTCAGGCAAGCGGTGGAATATCAAGCGAATGCCTTGAAATAATCAAGGGGATAGACCTTATCGCCGCTCAGCTGAAAAGGCTTGCAGACGAAAATATACCTGTCATCTTCCGCCCGCTCCCCGAAGCCGGAAACGGCGAGTTCTGGTGGAGCGCAGATAAGGAGAGCTACATTTGGCTTTATAAGCTAATCTACACCCGCCTGACTTCATATCATATGCTGAATAACATAATATGGGTGTGGAACGCGCAGGAGCCTGATTGGTATGTCGGGGATGAATACTGCGACATTATCTCGCTCGATATATACGACTACAGCCATGGAGCGTGGGATAATCAGAGCCATATAAACGCGCTTTTAAGGATATCCGCTCTGAGTGAGGATAAGCCGGTAGCCATAAGCGAATGCAACGTTCTGCCCGGTCCCGCAAACATAGTTAAGGACGACGCTTATTGGCTTTACGCCTCGGTATGGTCGGGAAATTACGCCCTGAATCAGGATTCTGCGCTAAGCGAGGAGTATATGCTGAGCACCGAATGGATAATGTTCTACAACTGCTCGGAGGTTCTGGCGAGGGATGAGCTGGTAAAAATCGAATAGCGAATTTATTAATAAATTAGTAATAAAATATATTAAAAAATATTACACCGCAAATTGTGCATTTTGCGGTGTTTTCTCTTGTAAAACGGTTAGATTTTTGGTATTATTAAAAATAACACATTGTGTGCATGGCACGTATGGCTGTTGTAGTATGTGCGCTGTATTTGCACGCTAAAGAAAGGAAATGTCTATATGAAAATATCAAAGGCTGTTATGCTTATTGCTGCGGCGGCAATGCTTTTAGGCTCGCTGTCAGGCTGCTATTTCCTTCCCGAGGAGGAAGAGGTGTATGATGCTCCCGTAGTTAAGGCGAGCGAGGTATCATATACAACCACCACCGCCACCAAGAAGGATATTGTAAAGGATATAAAAACCGCCGGAACCATTGCTTCCGGAACAGAATATAATGCCCGCTTCACCGAATACGGGGGAAATATAAAAAACGTTTACGTTGCCGCGGGTGACAGTGTAAACGAAGGCGACCTTATTGCCGAAATCGAAACCTACGAGCTTGACAAGGAAATCGAGCTTAAGGAGCTTGAGGTTTACCGCGAACAGCTTGAGTATGACATAGCTGTTGAAAAGCACGAGTCCGAAACCGTTAAGGCAAAGGAACAGCTCGATATTCAGCTCATGCAGAACGAGCTTGATAAGCTTTATGCCGAAAAGGAAGCTTCGAAAATCTATGCAGGCGTTTCGGGAACGGTATCCTTTGTAAAGACTCTTTCTCCCGGCGACTGGATAAATGCCGGCGAAACCGTTGCCACCATTATCGACATTACCGACCTTTATATAAAGATCAACCCCAATAACGATGCTTCCGAGTTCCTTATCGGCAGACCCATAAAGATAAGATACGAAGGCGAGTATTACGACGGCGAAATAACCCGTAACAAATCCGGCAAGCTTTGGGACGAAGCCACCTCTGCTGCAAAGGTCGATGAAAACGGCGAATTCGTTCTTGGCGAGGAGTCGGAGGATATAATTGTTGCGTTCAAGGGCAGCGTTCCCGCATCCTCAGCAGTCGGAAACATTGCCGATACCGTTCTGGTGCTTGACGAGCGCCACGACGTTATAGTAATCTCCGCAAACCTCATCAAGAAGGTAAACGGGCAGGATGTTGTTTATCTGTTCAAGGACAATGAAAGAGTTCAGACGCCTGTTGTGCAGGGTCTTAAGAGCGGATCAAGCGTTGAAATAACCTCCGGTCTTGAAGTAGGCGATGAAATCATTATAAGATAACGCCGATTCAGGAACATTCAGTAAAGGAAAATAGGAGGAAAAGCAATGCTCACTTTATTGTTCAGAAAAATGCGCAATACCAAGTGGATGGTCATTTGTCTTTTAATCGGATTCATCATGGCAACCGCTATGACGAGTACGATCCCGATATATATGCATGCTTCCCTGCAAAGAATGTTAATAAAGGATATGCAGGCATATCAGGAAGAGAACAATGAATATCCCGGTGTTTATTCCGTTTCAAAAACCCTTGTAAGCGGCACTAATGCCGCAAAGCAGCGCACAGCCGTAAACAATGTTTACGCAACTGCGGCAAACCGCTTTAATAACCTGTTAGTGCCGTTCTTGTCATATAAATGCTACACGTCGGACGCTTATCTGTATGTTTCAAGCATCGAATCGGAGCAGCCGGCAATGCTTAAACTTGGCGGTATGACCGACATTGAACAGCATATTAAAATAACCAAGGGCAGAATGTTCACCCCCGGCAAGACCGCTGACGGAGTTTACGAGGTCATCTGTCCCGAAATAGCTCTACAGCTTTCGCAGGTCGTTCTGGATGAGGTTTACGAGGTTAAGAATATCCTGAACCGCGACAGTACCGAAACCGTTAAAATCAAGCCGGTAGGAACCTTTGACGTTTCAGACCCTGTAGATACATATTGGTCAGAGGGCATGGCGGACTATTCCAACACCTTCTTTGCCGACTTCAACACCCTTACCGGCGTTTCGGACAGTGTTCCGCTAGAAGATGTAATCATAATGACCGGCGTTGTTAACCTCAATTCGGTTGAGTGCCGGTTCATTATCGACTATCAGAATATGGACATGAACGTTATAGAACACGTTCAGAACAGCTTTGAAAGCCAGGCAGAAGCGTATAAGGAAGAAAACTGTAGCTTCGAGGTTCCCGCGCAGGAGATTCTTAAGGCTTACGCCGAAAAGGCGGCTTCACTCCGCTATATCCTTCTTATGCTGGATATTCCGGTAGTTTTGATGCTTATATTCTACCTGTTTATGGTATCTCAGCTCAACATCGAGTCGGAGAAGAACGAAATTGCAATGCTTAAATCGCGCGGCGCTTCGTCGTGGCAGATTATCAGAATCTACGCCTATGAAACACTTATCCTCGGCGCAGCAGCCGCCCTGATAGGTCCGTTTGTGGGACTGGGACTTTGCAACATCTTAGGTGTATCAAACGGCTTCTTAGAGTTTGTAAACCGCCCCGCACTTCATGCCAAGCTTTCGCTGACGGCGTTCCTGTATGCATTCCTTGCGGTAATTGTGTTCTTTGTTGCGACAATAGTTCCGGTAGTTCCGGCTTCAAGAATCACAATCGTAGGGCACAAGCAGTCAAAGGCGCATAAGCAGGCTAAGCCCTTCTGGCAGAAAACATATCTTGACTTTATTATGACTATTGTGCCGATAGCATGGCTTTTATGGCACAACCATCAGGAAGAGGTTCTTATTTCTCAGGGACTTACCGACACCTCGGCGACTATGAACCCGCTTATGTTCGCGGCTTCAACGCTGTTCATCCTGGGAGCGGGTCTTATCTGCGTAAGAATTTACCCTTACTTTATAAGACTTATATATCTTATCGGACGGAAAAAGTGGTCCCCGGCGGCATACATATCCCTAAACAATATAGGAAGAAGTTCCACCGGCAGAGAAAAGTTTATTATGATATTCCTTATTCTCACGGTTGCCTTGGGAATATTCTCCGCCAACACCGCGCGTGCGATAAACCGCAATACCGAGGAAAGAATAAGATATAACCTCGGCGCGGACGTTGTTATGGAGGAACTGTGGAAATACGCCAGAGTTACAAAGGCTGAGGATGGCGAAAGCATAACCGAGGCTCAGTATTTCGAGCCTGACTTCACCGTTTATGAAGACCTTGCCGGCGTTGAGACTGTAACCCCCGTTTTCAAGAGGGATGCCGTTCAGCTTAAGTACAATGACAAGACCCAGACCGATGTTCAGGTGATGACCATTGTTCCCGAAAAGTTTGCGCGTGTTTGCTGGTTCAGAAACGGTCTTCTGCCGGTGCACATCAACAACTATATCAACGCGCTGAGCGAGTGCCTGGACGGCGCAATAATCTCCCAGTCCTATCAGGATAAGACCGGGCTTAAGCTGGGCGATGTGGTTCAGGTCAAGTGGGGAAAGAACGAGTGGTTTGAAACCACAGTTGTTGCGGTTGTTGACTACTGGCCGAGCTTCAACCCTTACGAAAAGAACTCTCAGGGCGATTACAGAGATTTCATAATCCTGAACTTCGACTATGTGAGCGTTCAGACGATTCTTGAACCATATCAGGTTTGGATGTCGATGGAGGATGGCGCTTCGGTTTCCGACTTCTACCAGTCCATCCGCGATGCAGGAATTGTAGCAACAAGGCTTGATGTTGCTTCGCAGTTAGTAACATCCTCGAAGACTGACGCCACATTGCAGGGCGTAAACGGCGCTTTGACCTTAGGCTTCATTGTAATAATGGCTGTCTGCTTTATAGGCTTCCTGATTTACTGGATACTCTCTATCAAGGGCAGAACGCTTCAGTTCGGTATCCTGCGGGCAATGGGCATGTCGTTCAGAGAGATCATTGCAATGATAATCTATGAGCAGATACTTGTTTCGGGCGTTTCCATCTTCCTGTCAATTATAATAGGCGGAATCGCTTCCGATCTGTTCGTTCCGCTCTTCCAGGTGCTCTACAACGTCACCGAGCAGGTGCCGCCGTTCGTAGTAGTGTCCCAAAGAAGCGACTATATCAAGCTTTACTGCATAGTGCTTGTAATGCTGATGGTAGGATTTATCGTTATAGCAAGGCTGATAAAGGCTATCAACATCAACAAGGCGCTAAAGCTTGGCGAGGATTAATACCAATAGCAGGGAAACGCCCAAAAATCGGGCGTTTCCCTGAATATACTTTGAAAGAAGGCTTATTATATGAACAAAAAGCTTTATAAATCCCGCAATAATCAGGTTATCTGCGGAGTTTGCGGTGGATTTGCAGAATTCTTTAACATCGACCCCACGATTATAAGAATTATCTGGGCGATACTTATCTGCTGCTTCGGCGTTGGACTTGTTGCGTATATCGTCTGCGCGATAATCATGCCGCAGGCGCCGCTGGAGTTTTAGCAATTAGCATAGCCTGCTTTTATAGGCTGGTGAACTTAAATGAGAGATGAATATGATATAGAATCCCTGAATCCAAGAAAAAATCCGTATTCAGGGCGATTAAAGAAGCAAATAACCATCAATATTGATGATGATACTATTGGATATTTCAAAAGGATGTCCGAAAGCACGGGTTTGCCATATCAAACGCTTATTAACTTGTATTTGTCAGACTGTGCAAAGAATAACCGCAGAATTGATATCACTTGGAAACAATAAAATCAGCGCCATACCAAGCTTTTACCCGGTATAGCGCTGATTTTTATTCGTAAATCTTCCTGCCCTTATCATCAGGAGTTTCCGTCAGCCGCCAGAAGTAGGTGTTTATCCTGTCTCTCCACTCCTTGGCGTGCTCTGCCTGAAAGCTCATCCTTGCAAGAACGCGCTCGTAAACGCTGTCCTCGACTTTGCCCTTAAGCTCCTTCCAAAGCGCAAGCATAGTTTCGGCATCCTGCGCGCCCTCAAAGTGGTCGTCATATATTCGCTGGATAAGGGTCTTGCCGTTTTTCATTATGTGGTCGAACCGCACCCTGTGGAAGAACAGCAGCAGCTCTTCTGGGCAGCTGTCTATTTCGTTGTAGATGGATTTGAGCGGCTCGGGGTATTGAGCGGCATAGCCGGTGCCGCGTGTTGAGCGGTCGCGCCCGATTGCCGAGTGCGAGGCGCGGTGATATGTTCCCCAGCGGTCATACTCGTAGCCGTCAACGTTCGGTCCGAAGTGATATCCTGGGTTCACCATCCAGCCGATGCCGAGCGGGGCGGTATACTTTTCGTAGGCGGAATAGCTCATCATCAGAATTTTTACAACGTTTTCAAGAACCTTTTCATCTCCGCCGAAGGTAAGGCGCGCCCATTCAAGGGCTATTTCCTCGCTCGTAAGCTCAGGGTCGAAGGCAAGGCGGGCAAAG
>CALDFS010000339.1 GCA_937942105.1 uncultured Ruminococcus sp.
CTTGCGCATTGAAGATATCGGCAAGCTCGCCATACAGGCGCACTTGCCGATATCTTCAGGACGCTTTGCGTCCCAGCCGTCCCCGAACCAAGGCTTGGTGCCCGCAGGCAGTACGATATATAGCCAAAGCATTGAGGATGCGCATCCTTGCCGCACAAAGTAAGGACGGCGCGCCCAATCAAGAGCAGCTATTCTAAAAATCCGTGAATCCGCTCGTTATCCCAGCGCCACGTCCAAAAGCATCATAAGTGCAAAGCCGAAGACTATGCCGAAGGTCGCGAAGTATGGGTGAGCATCCTGATTTTTCTGGCACTCGGGTATAAGCTCGTGCACCGCGACAAGAATCATAGCGCCGGCGGCAAAGGCAAGCGCAAAGGGCAGCATCGTTTCTATATATATGACAGCCGCCGCGCCTATCACTCCGGCTATCGGTTCAACCATTCCCGAAGCCTGACCGATAAGAAAGCTCTTCCCGCGGGAAAGCCCTTCTCGCCTTAAAGGAAGCGACACCGCCGCACCCTCCGGGAAATTCTGCAAGCCTATTCCGACCGCTATGATTATAGCTCCCATAAGTGATTCGGCGCTTGCCCCAGTGCCCAGCGCTCCGAACGCCACGCCAACGGCAAGCCCCTCCGGGATGTTGTGCAGGGTTATAGAAAGTACTAAAAGCACCATTCGATTGTGGTGAGCTTCGGTGTTTGGCAGCTCCGCGCGTTCTTTGCCCCGGCAGTAGGTAACTATTTTGTCAGACGCCCACATAAACAGCGCACCCAGCAGAAATCCGGCTGTGCACACTATCCATGACGGCGTTTTTAAGTAAGCGTCCGCACGCTCGATGGCGGGCTGCAAAAGCGACCAGAAGCTTGCGGCTATCATAACTCCTGCGGCAAAGCCGAGCATAAGGTTCATTGCCTTTTGATTTGTTCCTTTAAAAAACATGACCGTTGCCGCGCCGAGAGCTGTTATAAACCATGTTCCCAGCGTTGCAACAAGCGCCATAGCTATTCTGTCCAATATTATCACCTGTTAAATAGATTTTGTTTTATTATATGAGAGCCGCCCTAAACAGGTGATAGCGCACTGCGCTGTTCTGCGCCGCGCAGAGTGACGCGCACAAAAAACCTCTTGCAAAATATTAAAAGTGCTGATATTATAGTTTTATACGGAAAATAAAGCCGCGCAACCGAAAGTTTACATATCGAAATCGCAAAACGGTGGAGATTTTCGCCTGTGTATGCTATACTTCGTTCACAAAATTACGAAAGGCGGATTATTGATTATGACTACAGGAGATAAAATATCAAAGCTGCGCCGCGAAAACAACTACACTCAGGAGCAGCTGGCGGAGCTTTTGGGGGTATCGCGGCAGGCAATTTCAAAATGGGAATCATCGCTTGCTTACCCAGAGACTGATAAGCTCATCAGGCTTGGCGAGCTTTTTGACTGCTCGCTGGATTACCTTTTAAAGGATTCGGTTGAAGACAGGGGAATATCAAAAGATGAATTTGACAGTAGGGGAGCGGCGAACGCCTATCCCGAGCAGACGGTTGAAGGCATATCCTCGGACAGCGGCAACAGTTCGGGCGGTGCTGCCGACATCAGTATAAATATACGCGGCAGCAAGCTTCATGAAAGAAAAAGCAAAAAGAGCTTCCTTGGTCTGCCGCTATGGCATGTTGCCAAAAATGCAAAGGGCATAGTTGCGGTGGGCATAAACGCCACCGGAGTTATTGCTATAGGCTGTAAGGCGAAGGGCCTTATTTCTATCGGCGTATTAAGCATAGGTCTTTTGTCCTACGGAGCCCTTGCAATAGGTCTTATCTCTCTGGGATTTCTTGCTCTGGGTCTTCTTGCCGCCGGATGCTTCGCCTTTGGCGCTATCTCTGCTGGAGCTATAAGCGTTGGAATAATCTCAGCAGGCGGGGTAGCAATCGGCAAGTTTGCCGTGGGCGGCTTGGCTATAGGGCAGTACTTCGCCATCGGCGGAGCGGCAAAGGGCTATATAGCCGTCGGGGAAAGCAGTGCTTCGGGGATGCTGTTTGAAAAGCTGGGCGACCTCACCGCGCAGGATATCCAAAAAATCCGGCTTCTTTTGGACGAAAACGTGCCCCGCAACCTCAATTGGGCAAAGGAAATAATCAAGCTGTTCCTGTACTAAATCACGAAAGGCAGTACTTAAAAATGTCCGACATATACAAAATTACCCCGATAGCCGTGATAAAAAACGACTTTTCTTCAAAATTCGGAATCCCCCGGCAGAGCGGGATTCTTGATAAGATGGAATCGCGAATAATCTTCGAGCCGGAATACCGGGTCGGCGAGGCTTTGCGCGGAATCG
>CALDFS010000340.1 GCA_937942105.1 uncultured Ruminococcus sp.
AATATACTTGGGTTATTTGCAAGTGATATTGCGATTGCGACCCTTTGCTGCTCGCCGCCGGACATCTGATCCAGCCTTGAATTTATTCTGTGCGACAGTCCCACCGAATCGAGCAGCTCTAAAGCTCTTTCACGGCGCTGCTTCTGACCCTGCAAAAGCATCGGCAGCTCTACATTCTGAACAGCGGTGAGGTAAGGCACAAGGTTTCTTGCGTTATTCTGCCACACGAAGCCGACTATGTTGCGCTTATAAATCATATAGTCCTCTTCGGTGAATTTTAGAAGATTCCGCCCGCCGACCCGAAGCGCTCCCGCGCTGGGCTTATCAAGTCCGCCAAGCATATTCAAAAGCGTTGACTTGCCCGAGCCGGAGGAGCCTACGATAGCAACAAGCTCGCCCTTTTTTACCTGCAAATCAAGCCCCTGAAGGGCTACGACCTCGATCTGATCGGTCTTGTAAATCTTGACTAAGTTTTCGCACTCGATGGCGTATTCCGAATCGGGAACCAATATTTCCTTCTGATGCTCTTCCAAAAGCCTTTTTTTCTTACTCAATTATCTCACCGTCCTCCAAAGTGTACACCCTGTCGGCAATTTCCAACAGGCTGGGGTCGTGAGTTGTCATGACTATCGTCATATGCTCCTCTAAAACAAGCTTTTTGAAAAGCTCAACTATGTGGTGGCTGGTTGCGGAATCAAGCTCGGCTGTTGGTTCGTCGGCAAAGATTATCCTTGGCTCGTGTGCTAACGCCCTTGCTATTGCAACTCTTTGCTGCTCGCCGCCCGAAAGCTCGCCCGGGCGATGGTTCATGCGCTTTGCCAGCCCGACCTCTTCAAGGCACTTTTTCACTCTTTCTTCCCTTTTATCAAACGGGAATTTTGAAAGCCGAAGCCCGAAATCTACGTTTTCATAAGCTGTCATTGAAGACATCAGCGCCACCGACTGAAATACGAACGCCATTTTGTAGCGCCGCAGCTCATCCCTCTTAGCGTCGGAAAGCTTGGTGATATCGGTGCCGTCGAAGAAGACCTCGCCCTTAGTGGGTCTGTCTAAGGCGCCCAGAAGGTTTATCAGAGTTGTTTTGCCCGAGCCAGACCTGCCCTTCAATATCGTCAGCCCGCCTTCGTTGACGGTTATGTTGATGTTTTTAAGGGCGTGGATAACGCTGCCGTCCCCAATGACGAAGTCCCGGCAGAGGCTGTTTGTCGCCAGAATTGTTTCCATTAATATCCTCCAAGTAAATGCGCATACAGCTGCCTATATGCTCTTACGTTGATGTTCACAAAGGATGCCAGTATTCAGCACAACATCTACGCAGCAAAGCCTGCATATATACAAGATGTATAATGGCATATGTGCAAATTGTACAAAATAGGTGCTTCGACCTCTATAAACACGTATAAGCAAACACTTTTTCAGACATATTGCACAAATAGTGCCGTCATAAAAAAGATATTTGCTTTGTTCTAAAAATATGAAGCCATTTCAGCTCTTAACTCTACCTTTAGCCTTATTATTATAGCAAACTTATCGCCATATGTCAATATGTATCACAAAAATAATGATACCGAACTTGTTTTTTATTTAAGATATACAACAGTTGTTTAAACCATATGAAGAATTGTGACAGTAGGGTGAATATCCGCCGTCACACGCCATAACAGCAAAAAATCCCCCGCCTGTCTGCATCAGGCGGGGGAATAAACTGTTTAAGTTTTAAGTTATCCTCTTAGTTTAAGGAGGAAATTATCTTCTCTTGGAAGCTACAACTGCAGCAGCAGCTACTACCATAGGAAGAACTGCGAGAACTATACCCGTAGGAGGGTTAGTATCTTCGGGCTCAGTATCGGTAGGCTCGTCAACAGTTACGTTGTCTTCGCCGCCATCAAGAGGCTCGTCGTCGCCGGACTGAACGGGATCTCCGCCAATGTCGATATCAGTAGCGTCGTCAGCAGCGGGCATGGTAACTTCGAGGTAAGCGTTGTTAGACCAGTGGTTGTAGTGAACAGAATACTGGTTTCCACCGTAGAAGGTGTTTGCAGCAGCTTCGTACTGAGCGAAGATTCTGAAGGTGCTGGTCATACCAGCGCTGAAGCCATAGGTGAGGTTTACAAGCTTTTCAGGAGAAATAGAGAATCTGAGTTCCTTGATTTCTTCTGCGTTAACATTCTGGTAAGCAATTTCCTGGAAGGTTCTGTTGTAACCAGAATACTGCTGCCACCAAGACTGACCAAGGGTAGAGTCGGAAACAGGTGTATCAGCCATATACAGTCTGTACATTGCAGTACCGTAGGTGCTGTCGCCAACCCAGCCGCTCTCAGAACCGTTGTAGAACTTAACAACGAGGTCTACAGACTCAGCGTTCATGATGTAGGATCTGTTAACAAGGGTCATATCCCAAGTAAGATCTACATATTCAGCAGGAGTTTCGCCAACTGCTTCGGTAGAAAGATACATGAAGGGCTTGAGGGGGCTAGAGAAATCGGTGGTTTTGGTAGTGCTCATGTTCTTAGCCCAAACCTTAGAACCGGTTACAGGGATATCGTCGCCAGTGCCGTAGGTCTTGATCTGGTCTTCACCAGCAGTCCAGAGCTGAGTGTAGAATGTCTGAGCGACCTTTTCCCAGCTGTTGTTGAACTTGCCGGCATCGTAAACAGGAATATAGTCGCCGTTGCTCCAGCCTTCAAGGGTTACTGACATAGTAAGCTTGAGGGAGTTGGTGGTGTTGAAGGATACGGTCTGAGGAACGGTAGCCCACTTGTCATCACCTGAAGAGTAACGGTTCCAGTCTCTCTTGAAAGCACCGAAGTTAACGAAGATTCTCTCAAAGTGCTTGCTCTCATCGAAAGATTCAGCCTTGGGAACCTTTACGCCGTCAACGGTGTCGTAGTTTTCCATCTCAGCGATGAGAACCTTCTCTCCGCTTGCTTCGAGGTAATACTTAACCGAAGTGGGGATAGTGGTGTCATCAGTGAAGTTGTTGGGGAGATAAAGCTCAAGGTAGCTGTTATAGTCTGCATAACCATACATGTTATACATAGGAACCTGAGTTTCATAAGTTGCGGTTGCATTAGAGTTTCTGTCCTGATTGGGACGAAGCGGAATCTGATGAACTTCGCCTTCAGCAGCAAAAACATTGACTGCCATTGCAGAAATGGCGAGTACGACTGCCAATACGACAGCCATGAGTTTCTTCATGTTCATGAAAAATTTCCTCCTTTAATTTTTTATCCCTATAACGGGTATAAGGATCTTCTTTTTTCTCGGAAATACCGAGACGACTGCATTATAACACCGAAGCTCAATTTTGTCAAGTAATATTTAACAATTTATATTCGGTACTGTTGTCGCCGCGGCTTTATCTTTCCGCTGTCTAATAAGTGTCAGCTTGAGACCGGATTGTTGCAAAAAGTTTTAAAAAATTTTCAGTTTGTTGAAATTCAACATATACAGCGATTTTTTATTGCACTTTTTGCACATATCGCCGAGCTTTTCGGGGCTTTTTCGCCCCTTATCTGACATCTACGTTTATTTAGTGCTCAATTTTCGCGATTTTGTTGCAGCAAATAAAAAATTTTTTTATAAAAATGAGCGGAAGACGCTACCGTCCCCCGCTCGCAATTATAAATATCAATCCTTTTTGCCCTTTGTCGCGATATCGCTGCAAATCATATCGATGAACTCATCAACCTTCATGGTCGTTGTAGCCGTAGTATCGCGAAGTCTTACAGCAACGGTGCCATCCTCCTGCTCCTTATCGCCCACTACTATCATATAAGGAACCTTTGCCATCTGAGCTTCTCTTATCTTGTAGCCGGTCTTTTCTGCGCGCTTGTCGGCGGTGCAGCGAACGCCCTTTGCCTTTAATTTCGCGATTATCTCATCGGTATAGTCGTTGTTCCTGTCGGTAATCGGCATGATCCTTGCCTGCTCGGGCGCTAACCATGTCGGGAACTTTCCGGCGTAATGCTCGATAAGTATTCCGATAAATCTTTCGATAGAGCCGAATACAACGCGGTGAATCATTATCGGGCGGTGCTTAGCGCCGTCCGCACCGGTGTATTCCGCTTCAAAGCGCATGGGAAGCTGGAAGTCGAGCTGGATCGTTCCGCACTGCCATGTTCTTCCGATTGAATCCTCCAGATGGAAGTCAATCTTAGGACCGTAGAATGCACCGTCACCCTCGTTTATAACATACGGGAGCTTCAGCTCGTCCAAAGCGGCTCTTAAAGCGTCGGTAGCGCTCTCCCAATCCTTTTCGTCACCTATATGATCCTCTGGCATGGTGGACAGCTCAACATGGTACTTGAATCCGAACAGGCTGTAAACCTCGTCGATAAGCCTTACAACGCCCTTGATTTCGGATGTGATTTGTTCCTCAGTCATGAAGATGTGGGCATCATCCTGAGTGAAGCATCTTACGCGCATAAGACCGTGAAGCTCGCCGCTCTTTTCGTGGCGGTGAACAAGTCCCAGCTCGCCTATTCTCATCGGCAAATCCCTGTAAGAGCGCGGCTCGGATTTGTAAACCAACATTCCGCCGGGGCAGTTCATCGGCTTAACTGCGTAATCGGTATCGTCGATAACGGTGGTGTACATATTCTGCTTATAGTGATCCCAGTGACCGGAAGTCTCCCAAAGGTGTCTATTCAGGATGATAGGCGTTGAGACCTCAACATAGCCTTCCCTTGTGTGGATCTGCCTCCAGTAATCGATAAGGGCGTTCTTTAAGATCATGCCGTTGGGCAGGAAGAACGGGAATCCGGGACCTTCCTCAGAGAGCATGAACAGACCCATCTCCTTGCCGATTCTGCGATGGTCGCGCTTTTTGGCTTCTTCAACGCGGGCAAGATATTCCTCCAAATCGGTCTTGTTTGAAAACGCCGTGCCATAGATACGAGTGAGCATCTTGTTCTTTTCAGAACCGCGCCAGTAAGCACCGGCAACGCTTGTCAGCTTAAACGCCTTAACTGCGGAGGTGTATGTCACGTGAGGGCCTGCGCAGAGGTCAACATAGTCCCCTTGTTTGAAGAAGCTGAGCTCCTCATCCTCGGGCAGGTCGTTTATAAGCTCTACCTTGTAGGGCTCGCCCTTATCCTCCATAAGCTTTATAGCCTCGGCTCTGGGAAGTGTAAAGCGCTCCATCTTAAGATTTTCCTTGACGATTTTCTTCATTTCAGCCTCAAGCGCAGCTATATCCTCGTTGGAGAATCCTCCGTCGCGGTCGAAATCGTAATAGAAGCCGTCTTTAATAGAAGGACCTATGGCAAGCTTGGTCTCAGGGAACAGCCTCTTTACCGCCTGCGCCAATACGTGCGACGCAGTGTGACGCAGTGCGCCCCTGCCTATTTCCTCATCAAAGGAATGTTCCTCGATGCTGCCATCGTGCATGATGATTTTCATAGTTATCTCTCCTTACATAAATTGATAAAATAAAAAGCACCCATGATAATATACTTATCAAGGGTGCAAATGGTTAAAATTCACACGGTTCCACCTTGTGGTTTCACTCACGCCAATCAAAAACAAGCGTTATGCCCGGTATCGTGGGCAGGACGGTAAGCTCATCGCTCACTGCTCGGGGGCGGTATTCTTTTTGCAAAGCTGCGCCGTTTCACCAGACCGACGCTCTCTGAAAGCTTTTTGCTCAAGACTTCCCCATCAACGCATTAATAATATTAAGTATCTTTATATCACAGCTAACGATTTTTGTCAATAGTATTGTGAAAATTTCAGCGATTTATCCAGTTGGGCGGCCTTATACAAGAAAAAAATAAGAAATCTCATAATAAATCAACAAAATGCAAGCGAATCTACTTGACAGAAAGGCAATTATATTATAAAATAGTATTCGTATGTGGATGCTCATGCGTGATTTTAACGTATGGGCGGCTTTACGCTGTATTATGCAAAGATTTTGTATTCAGGGCATTTCCTTTTATTATATACAGTTTATCATAAAAATCTATGCTATAATCTATATCATAAAAAACTGCCTTTAATCTTTGTATTCTGCATATATATTATACTTTTTGAAATAACAAATTTTCAGGAAAGGAGAAATTTTATGGAACCGTTAACAATTGCACTTATCTGTGTGATAGCTGTTCTGGTGATCGCGGCGGTAATAGGCTGCTATATCGCATTTCAGGCAGGAATAAAGCACAGAAAAGAAATAGCGGAAGCCCAGATCGGCTCGGCAGAGCAGGAAGCGTCAAGAATCATTGACGAAGCCCGCAAAAATGCCGAATCCCTTAAAAAGGAAAAGCTGATTGAGGCAAAGGACGAAATCTACAAAGCAAGAATGGAATCTGAACGCGAGCTTAAAGAGCGCCGCTCGGAGGTTTCCCGTCAGGAAAGACGCGTTCAGCAGAAGGAAGAAACGCTCGACAAGAAGCTGGATTCGCTGGACAAGAAGGAAGAAAACGTTCAGGCAAAGCTCAGACAGGCAGATGAAAAGCTAAAGGAAGCCGACAAAATCAAGGCCAGCCAGCTCGATATGTTAGAGCGCATATCCCAGTTAACCATTGACCAGGCAAGAGAGTACTTATTAAAATCGCTGGAGGATGATCTGGTTCACGAAAAGGCGATGAAGATAGCCAACTACGAGCAGCAGGCTAAGGAGGAGTGCGAGGCTAAGGCTCGCCAGCTTATCTCCCTTGCCATTGCAAGGTGTGCGGCTGATCAGGTTTCCGAGTCTGCGGTATCGGTAGTTCCTCTTCCCAACGACGAAATGAAGGGAAGAATTATAGGACGTGAGGGCAGAAATATCAGAGCGCTTGAACAGCTCACCGGCGTTGATCTTATCATCGACGATACACCGGAAGCTATCACCCTTTCGTGCTTCGACCCTGTTCGGCGCGAGGTTGCAAGAATCGCGCTTGAAAAGCTCATTCAGGACGGCAGAATACATCCGACCAGAATTGAGGAAATGGTTGACAAGGCTCGGCGCGAGGTTGAGCAGGTCATCAAGTCGGAGGGCGAAAGAGCAGTGCTCGAAGCCAACATTCACGGTCTTAACCACGAGCTTATCAAGCTTATAGGAAGACTTCACTACAGAACAAGCTACCGTCAGAACGTTCTGAACCACTCAATTGAG
>CALDFS010000341.1 GCA_937942105.1 uncultured Ruminococcus sp.
TTATCTTACCACACTTTTTGATGTTTGTCAAGTACTTTTTAAAAGATTTTTAAAATTTTTTGACTTTCTTTTGTGTGGGGCCGCTCTTTCGAGACAGCCTGATTATCTTACCACATTTTTTTGAGTTTGTCAAGTACTTTTTTCAAATTTTTTTGATTTTTTATACTCGATTTTTGCTCAATTTCATGTGCGCTTTCCTTTCGGACAGCTTTTTTAATTTAGCACTTTTTATGTCGATTGTCAATAGGATTTTCAGATATTTTTTCGATTTATTGCTTTTGACGCATTTTCATACTTTCATGTCGAATCCTGTTGTACATTTGTTACACTGCCTGTTTAAAGCATTACGCAAGCTTTGGAGCACGTCTTTGTTCGGCGCTGAACCATCCCGGAAAAATCCCCTCCCCGACTGCTCAGGGAGGGGTGTACGAGGGAAAGTAAATAACTATTTATTCACCCAGACGTCAACCTGAACGGTTGGGTCGGAGTATTTGTAGAAGTATATTCTCTGGATTTCGTCTATGCTGACCGCGCGGTCGATATCCGCTTCTACACCGGCTGCAAGCTGCCAATCCTCTGACCCCTCCGGCTGGTACATTCCCGAGTTTCCAAAGCTTAAGCCGATAAGGCTTGCTTCCGAATCGCGGACAAACTCAACGCCGAGCTTATAGCTTGCCGCATCCAGCATATCAAAGTATTCTGGGTTCTGTCTTATGCTTGCGATTTCTTTGTAAGCATCTGTTTTGTGGAAATCGTGGTTCATAAGGTACTCCGCCCATGCATCTACGCCCTGTTCTGCCCATATTTTATTTTGAGCCGCAGACAGGTCGGCTTCATGGTCAATCTCCTGCTTGGTCGAATACTCGCCTATGACATACGTTTGCGGAGGGGTCCAAAATTTATCCGTCTTTAGGCGTTCGCTATGCTCGTATGCCGTTCTGAGATAATCGGTCGAGATGGTCGTAAGCGTGGCGGGGTAATACTCCAGCTCGCCGATTTTTACCGTCTTACTCATGTCATCACGAAGGCTCAACGATATCTGGTATGGCGAGATGTACAGACTTGTAGCCTTAAGCTCACAGCCCTCAATTTCGATTGTTTTATCCAAATCGATAAACCGATAATCCAGAACCTCGGATTTCTTATTATATTGCTTGAACTCGTTGTTGATATCCTCTTCATCAAAGCCGCTGCGATTTATAATGTCATTGATAACCTTTCTGTTAGTTCCTATATCGATATCAAAGCTGAAGCCATCGGCATAGTTAATTGTGCCATCGGTTGATTTGAGCCCTTTGAAGTTAAGCGTCATCTTGCCGGACGGAAGAGGGTGACGAAGAACCGCATGGATGGTATCGGACGGATTCTCAGGGTCGTAATCCGATACCGAAAGGGTGGTAAAGCCCAGAAGACTGCCGTACTTTGTTTCGATTCCTCCGGAGTAATATATCCAGTCAAAGGTTATCTCGTCAAACTCCGGCTGCTTTTCAAACACGCCGTTCTCATTCTTAAGCGTGAAATAGATGTAGTCGGTGTTGAAATCCATTGCAATTTTGTTTATGGTCATCGTAATGCCATTGTCGGAAGTGCTCTCCATAAGCACCTCGGCATAGGGGTCTACAAACTCCTTCTCCCTTTTCTCTATAAGCTGCCTGTCCGTAAGGAACATCGCCGCGCCGGTCATGAATATCACTGCTATAACACAGCATGCGGCTATCAGCAAGACCTTTCTTGCACCGTTATATCTGTAAGCCTTATTATAAGGCTGGCTTTCCAGCCTGTCAAGCGCTTCAACAACCGACTGATGAACGCAGTGCGGAACGCGGTTATTTATCTTATTATCCATATCAACTTGTCCTTTCTTTATAATAGTATTGCTTTTTACTCCGGCTATGCTCATGTAAACGCTTCAAGCTGTTCCCTGAGTATAAGCCTTGCGCGGGATAATCGCTTTCGCACCGCCGCAGAGGTAATTCCTAAAGAGCTTGCTATCTCCTCGGCAGTGAAGCCGTCCATATAGTATAGCATCAGCGGGACGCGGTACTTCTCATCCATAGCGGCTATTTCGAGCATAAGCTCAGTCTTGGAATAATCATCCTCGGCGGTCTGCCCGGGGATACTCTCCATGTCCTCAATATCCTCGGTATACTTGCGGGATTTCAGCTGCGAGTAACAGGTGTTTACAAGAATCCTTATTATCCACGTCTTGAAATACTCGGGATTTTTCAGGCTTCCAAGGCTTTTATATGCCTTGAATATTGCGTCCTGAACGGCGTCGGCGCAGTCGGAGTCGTTTTGCAGGATTGCGTATGCGGTGTGATACATTGCTTCTTCTGCTTCCAGAATTCTGGAACTGAACTCTTGCTTTGTCATGACAATCATTAAAGCTCTCCTCCCCCTTTCACCTATTAGACGCTCTGCCGCCTTGGATTGTGACATCCCGAAAAAGAAAAACCGCAGGAAGTCACTCTGCGGTCGATGTCATATATTCTGCTATTCAACCTCTATCCCGTCATTAATCCGCTTGGTCAGCAGATTCAGCTTATTAAGATTTCCGTCCGTCGCAAAGCCGGCGGCGTTGTATACTATTAATATATCGTCGTACTCGGCGGGGTCGATGTAGTCTGTCGGGTCGGTCATGTATCTCAAATCAATCAGATCAATGCGGGAATAGTGCTCGCATAGAAACGGCGCAAGGCAATTGGCGTAGCTATCCTTTATAATAAGGAGCCTTCCGCCCTCGGCACCGGAATAGATGCTAGCCTTGGCGGTGTTTTTGCCCAGATAGCAAAGGTACTTGTCCTTCTGCGCAAGATACGCTTCTGCGAATACTCTGCCCCCGGTATTTTCGTCGTCGGTTTCCAGGCGCGCAGTGCCGGATATCGGGGTGTAGAAATCTATTGTGTCCGGTTCGGTCTTGGAATAGAGCGCCTTAGAGTATAGCGAGCCTAAAAAGCTGTGGCTTGCATGGCGGATATTGAAGCGTTCCAGCCCCGCAGGGGTAAAGCCTAAGCTTTTT
>CALDFS010000342.1 GCA_937942105.1 uncultured Ruminococcus sp.
CGTTGACTGCTTTAAAACCGCCTTTGGCAAAAGAATCCCCACAGATGTTGTATACTACAACGGCGCAGACCCGATTAAAATGCACAACTACTATACATACCTTTACAACAAGACCGTTTTCGAGGTATTAAAGGACTACTACGGTGAAAACAAGGCATGCCTGTTTGCAAGGAGCGCTACCGCCGGCGGTCAGCAGTTCCCTGTACACTGGGGCGGCGACTGCTCTGCTGAATACAGCTCGATGGCGGAGACTATCAGGGGCGGGCTTTCGCTTTCAATCTCAGGCTTTGGCTTCTTCTCGCACGATATTTCCGGCTTCGAGGCTACAGCTACACCGGATATCTACAAGAGATGGTGCGCGTTTGGACTTCTGTCCTCCCATTCAAGGCTGCACGGCAACTCCTCCTACCGCGTTCCGTGGCTGTTCGACGAGGAAGCCTGCGACGTTCTTCGCTTCTTCACAAAGCTGAAGGGCAGACTTATGCCATACATCTTCGCTCAGGCGATAAAGACCCACGAAAAAGGCGTTCCTATGATGCGCGCTATGGTTATCGGTTATGCCAATGACCCAACTTGCCATACTCTTGACAGGCAGTATATGTTCGGCGACAATCTTCTCTGCGCACCCATTATGAACGACAAGGGCGTGGCTGAGTTCTATCTCCCCGCCGGAAGATGGACGGATATCATATCGGGCAAGGTATACGAGGGCGAAAAGTGGCACCGCGAGACTATGGATTACTTCCATATGCCCATACTCGCCAAGCCAAATTCGATAGTTGTATACGGCGACTTTGTAAGAGATTTCGAATATGATTATCTGAACGGCGCTCAGGCTGTCATCTACGAGCTGGAGGATGGAAAGACCGCTTCTGCAACGGTTTACGATAAGGAAGCAAACCGTCTTTGCGACATCACCGCCGAAAGATGCGGCAGCGAGATAAAGGTAAGCTACACCAAAACCGATTGCAGCTTTACCGTCAAGCTCGCGGGAAGTGACATCTGCACCGAGTGCAAAGCCGGAACCGACAGCGTTGTTATCAAGCTGTAAACCATATGAAACAGAAAAGTCTATCCTGCGTTTGCTTGGGATAGACTTTTCTTGAAAGAATTATTATCGGAATTCAGGGCACTATAACACAAAAAAGGAAGTTAGTTATGAACACCTTTGAAAGAATTTACGAGGTCGTTAAGGCGATACCGCGCGGAAAAGTCGCTTCATACGGGCAGGTTGCCGCATATGCAGGTAACCCCCGCTGGGCGAGGGTCGTGGGATACGCCCTGCATGTCAACCCCGACCCGGACAATATCCCATGCTTTCGGGTAGTCACCCGCGAGGGCAAGCTTTCCGAAGCCTTTGCCTTTGGCGGAGAGAACCGCCAGCGCGAGCTTTTGGAAAATGAAGGCGTGGAGTTTTTGCCGGATGGCAGGGTGGATATGAAGAGATTTGTTTGGAACGGATGAAAGAAAAAGCGGCTGTTTTCATAAAGAAAGCAACCGCTTTTTATATTACTGTAAATCAGTCCTCAATGACTTCTCCATGCACGCAAACCCTTCCGCCGTCCGGGCATTTTGCGTCGAACATCTTCGCCCGAGTTTCGCCGCAGTCCAGCTCTGCGCCGTTGAGAAGCGCATATACCATCGGGTAAATGCTATTCCAAAGCTCATGGCATAGGGGCGGGCAGATGTCACCAACAATAAATTCCTGACCCTTTTCAAGATACCCGCACCGACAATTCGATTCGTTTATCGTCAGCTTTACCTTTGGCATAATTACCCCCTCAGTCAGGATTATAGACCTTTACATCGCCCAGGAGCTTTATATTGCCGTTGTCAACAACTATTGCCCCTGCATTTGCAGCAGTTGCGTATACCGTTTTGCGCCGTTCCGAGAGCACCCGCGCTATTGATTCGTTCTGAACGCTCGTATTCTCATAGTGAACCTCTAAGTAGAAGCCGCTGAGATATGGCAGACCTTCATAATAGCCGAACTCGGGGTAATCATTATCCGGCGAAAGGTGATATTGGGCAAGCTGGATGACCGCGCCGGCACTGTAGCCCATGACAACGCCCTTGTTGCTCATCAGGATATCATACAGCCCCATTTCCCTGATTCTGTCCATCATCCTATCAGGAAGACCGCCAAGGAAATAGATGATATCTGCGTCCGCGATTTTTCGGGCGGCTGATTCGTGGGTATCCGTAAAGAAATTTATGAAGGTGATATTCTCCTCCGCAACGCCGTAAGCAGTGAACCCGCCGACTATGCCGCCGTAATAGATGCCGTTTTCCTTGCTGTAGAGCCTGTTCCAGTCTTCAAGCGACTTTACGCGGCTATCCCGAAAGGAAAGCGCCACTACTGCAACAGTATTTTCCGGCTTAATATGCCTTGACAGCTCTCTTTTCAGGTATGGCGCGGCGATATCGTAGCCTTCGAGTAAAATGTTAACCAATTCTATCTTTTCCTTTTAGTTAAAATACATAAACAGCTGGCACTTTATCATGCCATTGTAGAGCTTTCGCTTTTTATCCGCCTTTTTGCCAAAGAAGCTTTCAAAATCCTCATGCGGGGAAATTATATAGCAGGGGTTCGAGCGGGACGGGCTTAAAACCTGCCCCATCTTTTTATAAAGCTCTTCCGCTTGCCGAAGCTCCAGCATCCTTTCGCCGTAGGGTGGGTTGCAGACGGTTATAACGCCCTCGCGCGGCTTGTAATCGGCGATATCCGCTTTGGCCGCCTCTATCCTTTTAGCAACTCCGGCGTACTTTGCATTGCGCGCAGTAAGCGAAACGCATTCTGGGTCTATATCCGAGCCGTAGCCAAAGAAAGAGCTTTCTTTATTGATGCTCTCCCTCGCTGAGGTTCGTTCTGCCTCCCAGATTTTCTGCGGAATTCGGCTCCAAGCCTCTGCCGCAAAATGCCGCTTGATTCCGGGGGCAATCCTTAAAGCCTTATACGCAGATTCGATAATTAGCGTTCCGCTGCCGCACATCGGGTCGCAAACGATACTGTCTGAGCGGACATGTGCAAGGTCTATAATTCCCGCCGCAAGGGTTTCCTTTATGGGCGCGGCGTTGGAATCGCGGCGGTAGCCCCGCTTATGAAGCCCCTCGCCGGAGGTATCAAGGTAGATGGTTGCAACATCTTTTAAAATATTGAACTGAATCTGAACAATCGCGCCGGTTTCCTCGAAGCGGGATATGCCATATACCGACTTCAAGCGCTCCACTGCCGCCTTCTTTATAATCGACTGGCAGTCCGGAATGCTGTGAAGCTTTGATTTGAGCGAATGCCCCTTGACCGGGAATTTATCTGTCGCTGTAATGAAATTTTCAAGCGGCAAAGCCTTTACGCCCTGAAACAGCTGCTCAAAGCTGGTCGCTTCAAAAGAGCCAAGCTCAATAAGCACCCTTTCAGCCGTTGCAAGGCAGATATTCGCCCGCGCAAGCATGGTAATATCGCCATCGAAGGAAATTCTGCCGTCGGTAACAGCAAGGTTTTCGCCGCCGATCTTCTTTATTTCAAAGCTTAAAACGCTTTCAAGACCAAAATGGCAGGGGCAGCAGTATCTTATTTTTTCCGCCATTATCTGTAGCTCCTTATAAGCTCGTTAACGTAGGTATAGTGATGCCCGGTTGCCTTTTCATAATCCGCAACATCCACGCCTTCAG
>CALDFS010000343.1 GCA_937942105.1 uncultured Ruminococcus sp.
TAGTTTCATCCCCCTACACTTCCGCAGGCAGTAGGACAGATTACAATCGGCTCACCCGAAGGCACAAAGTGTCCTTCTCAATTTAGCAGACGCTGTCTGTTGAATCTGTCAGACCTGATAAAAGCGGCATTGCGGCGCAACCTAAATATCATTCCGAACTAAATCCTCAAAGCTCTCCCTCTTCACCGCCACATAGTCTTCCGCGCCGTCAAGCATAACAACCGGCGGGCGGGGTATACGGTTATAGTTTGAAGCCATCGAATAGTTGTATGCGCCGGTGGTGAGCACAGCGACAATGTCCCCGCGCCGGATATCGGCAGGGAAATCAACGCCGGGCTGTATGATATCGCCGGATTCACAGCACCTGCCCACCAAATCGCACCGGATGGTTTCTTCCGGCTCGGGCTTGTTCGCCGTTACAACGGTATAGAGCGACTGATACAGGGCGTATCTGGGATTATCTGTCATCCCACCGTCCACCGAGACGTAGTTTTTGTAGCCGGGTATTTTCTTTACCGTTCCTGCGGTGTAAAGGGTCATGCCGGCTTCGGCAACTATGCTTCTGCCCGGCTCGAAGATGATATCCGGGCGCTTAATGCCAAGCTCGTGGCACTTTTCCTCTATGAACTGCGCAACGGCTTTTATATTTTCGGATATTGACATTTTCGGCTGGCTCTCAACATATCTTACCCCATAGCCGCCGCCAAGGTCAAGGATTTTTGCCGCATAGCCGTGCTTAGTGCGCATATCGGCAATAAATTCAAGCATGATTTCCGCGCTGCGAATAAAGGTTGAGGACTCGAACACCATCGAGCCTACGTGGCAGTGGAAGCCCATAAGCGCGATATTCCTTTTGGAAAGGGCAAGCAGCGTGATTTCCTCTGCCTGACCGGTTTCAATAGCCGTGCCGAACTTGGAATCCACCCTGCCTGTGGCAACGGCGGCGTAGGTGTGCGGGTCTATGCCGGGGGTAAGGCGAAGAAGAATCTTCTGGGTAACGCCCATTTCACCCGCGATAGTATCAATCGCTTCAACCTCTTCGGCATTGTCGCATACGAAATAGCCCACGCCCGAATTGATGGCAAAGCGGATATCCTCATCAGTCTTATTATTGCCCTGGAAGAAGGCGCGCTCCATAGGGAAGCCCGCTTTAAGGGCTGTATATATCTCGCCGCAGGAAACAACGTCAGCGCCCATGCCTTCTCTGCCCACTATCTCATAGATATGCTTAAAGCTTGCGGCTTTTGAAGCGTATATAGCCATGGAGCCTTCGCCGAAGCTTTCATTTATGGCATCCACGTATTCGCGGCAGCTGCGGCGGATGCGCCCGGAATCCATCAGGTAAAGGGGAGTGCCGTATTTTTTGGCAAGCTCACAGCAGCTGTGCTCGCCGAAGTAAAGCTCGCCGTCGCGGACCGTCACATTATCTGTAAGTACAGTCTTCATTTTCAAACCAGACCCTCGCTTCTCATAAGTTGATAGAGCCTTGCTGCCTTATCCTCGCTCATGGGCGTAAGCGGAAGGCGCAGGGTGTTCTCGCACATGCCCATTGCAGCCATTGCCGCCTTTACAGGGATGGGGTTGACCTCGGAAAACAGCGCGTCTATCAGCGGAAGGTAGTGAAGCTGCATATCGCAGGCACCCTTTACGTCGCCGCTGATAAAGCGTGTGCATATCTCGTTAGTCTTGCCGGGAAGGATGTTTGAAAGCACCGATATTACGCCTTTTCCGCCCAGCGACATTATGGGAACAATCTGATTATCGTTGCCGGAATAGATATCAAGCTTATCGCCGCACAGGCGCGCAAGCTCGGCTATCTGGGATATATCCCCGCATGCTTCCTTTATGGCAACGATGTTATCAACCTCGGCAAGTCTTGCCGCCGTTGCGGGAAGTATGTTGCACCCCGTGCGCGAGGGGACGTTGTACAGTATGCAGGGCGTACCTTCCACGCTTTCGGCTATCAGCTTAAAGCTTTGATAAAGCCCTTCCTGCGTTGCCTTGTTGTAGTAGGGGGTGACCAGCAAAAGCGCGTCCGCCCCGACTTCGCAGGCATAGTGCGAAAGGTCTATGGCATAGGCGGTATCGTTCGAGCCGGTTCCCGCTATTACCGGAACGCGGTGGGCGACCATTTCAACAGCGTATCTTATAAGGTCCTTATGCTCGTAATCGGTAAGGGTAGAGCCTTCGCCGGTGGTTCCTGAAACCACAAGGGCTGAAATGCCGCCTGATATCTGCTGTTCTATAATTTCGGAAAAGGCTTCGTAATCGACATGACCGTTTCTGAACGGAGTGATAAGCGCAGTTGCTGCGCCGGTGAATACAGTGTGTTTCATGGTGGTTCATCCTTTCAAAATAAAAAGCAGCTGCCAATAAAGGCAGCTACCCAAGAAAGCTATATCAGCACGCCCGCGTTTCGCCTGCGATAAGCCCGAAACGCCTGTTTCAGCATGAAATACAAAATTCTTCGATAGCTCTCCGCACCAAGCTGTGCGACAACGCTGCGGCTATTGACCGCATCGCCGGAGCGCTTTTTTGCCCTAAAGCGTCCTCGGCAGCTACCCCTTTCGGCAGATTCCGCCTTGGCTGGCGACACGAATTCTGCCTACTTTTGATAAACTGCGCCTCTATCAGTTGGTACTATTATATTACGGATTTTTGAAGATGTCAATACGTGATTTCAACATTGTAGATTTGCACAAATTGACTGTATTACAGCGGCGGATTTTGCACCCTTGGAACGTTCCGGCAGGGCAAAAGCCTTGGGGATGGACGATAAGATGTCCTATCTTAGTGAGGTGAATAATCGGACATTTAGGACATTTAGGACATTTATACTTATATTCGTCTGAAAGCATTCCAAAATGGCGGAAACAAAACCGTTGTGACCTGTTTTAATTCGCTCCTTGGACTGATTGTCAGGACGCTTTGTTCCTGAGGGTGAGCCGTTTGTTACCTATTCAACTGCCTGCGGTATCAAGGGGGATGACCCTAAGGGGAAGAGGGGGAACCCTAAAACCGTAGCAAAAGTGAGGATTTCCCCCGCCCCGCAGTTAATGCGAAGCATTTACTGCTCATCACGTTTCTCCCCCTACGACCCTCTTTTCCTTCACCCCTTGACCCCTATTCCGC
>CALDFS010000344.1 GCA_937942105.1 uncultured Ruminococcus sp.
CAAGCGCCCTGGCAATAGAAACCCTTTGCTGTTCGCCGCCGGAAAGCTGTGCCGGGAAGTTTTTTGCCCTGTCCTTCAGCCCTACGTGCTCTATGACCTCAGCAGGGTCTAAAGGGTTGCGGCATATCTCGGTTGCCATTTCAACATTTTCAAGGGCGGTAAGGTTTTGTATAAGGTTGTAAAACTGGAACACGAATCCCACATCGTATCTGCGGTAAGAGGTCAGCTGACGGCGGGAATATGCCGATATCTCCTCACCGTCTATCAGCACTCTGCCGCTCGTCAGGCTGTCCATCCCGCCGAGGATATTTAACAGAGTGGTTTTGCCCGCGCCGGACGGTCCGACTATAACGCAAAGCTCGCCCTTTTCTATTGTAAAGCTTGCCCCGGAAAGGGCGTTAATCTTAACCTCGCCCATATCGTAGACCTTGCTAACATTATCGAATTCTATAAAATGACTCACCTGATCAACTCCGTAACGCATTATATTTCATATTATAATAGCACCTTTTCCGACCTTTTTCAATGGAAAACATATGTACATTGTGACAATCGGAAGAAATTTTCGGCTAAAGCAACGGCTCAGCACACATTGATGTATACCAAGCCGAGGTTTTTATTTTCTTGTCAGGATGTGCCACACATCACTGCCGCTAAAGCCACATCTGCGATATGATTTTTCGGGATCGGTGACGTTATCGCATTCCCCGGAGACGGTCGCAAACTCCGCAAAGCCGCTCATTATCTTCAAAGAGCGGCAAATCAAGGCGGATGCAATCCCCCTGCCCCTGTATTCAGGGAGTACCTGTAACCACTCAATAATCCCCTCGCCGACTTCGGAATCATACTCCGAGATGATCGAGCCAATCAGCCTGCCGCTGTAATATGCGCCTATCCAAAGCTCAGGGCGGTATGTCTTGCCCGCCGTCCAGGACCTGACTTCATCCCCCGATACGCTTATCTGCGAATGGGTGTAGGAAGCGTTTATCATGTCGGCAAGCTCGCCAAAGCTGTCAGGCGGGATGGTATTAAAGCTGTATCCGCTGATATTGCACTTTGGGATATCCTTCAAATCATGCTTCAAGCGGAAATACCGGCTGTCGGTGTAATCGGATAAAAGCCTTTCATCAAAGTCCCTGTCATGAACAATTTTCATGCCGTCGGGCAGGGCTATGCCCTTATTCTTCCAGTATGGGATAGACAGCAAGCCGCAGGGGTCACTTTTGTATTCCTCTATATTCACCCAAGCTCGCTCCTTATGGCATTGACAAGCTTGCGTGTAAGCGAGCTTGTGCCGCAGTCAACCCTCTGCATTCCCATCAAAATGGTAAGTCCGGATTCGGGGCAGTTTGCAAAGTAGCAGCCCAGCCAGCCGTCCCAGCCGTATTCGCCCTTTTCTACAAAGTAATGTGCCTGTCCGGGGTCTACGCAGTTTCTCATAAGATTGCCGTAGCTGAAGCCTGAAAGACCGCGCCAATGCTCGCTCAGCTCACGCATCTGCCAGGGCATAAGGCTGGGCGAGGTCATGTACTGCACCGCCCTGCGGGAAAGTATGCGCTTGCCGTTAAGCTCGCCGCCGTTTAAAAGCATTGACGCAAACTTGGCATAATCGTCCAAAGTAGTGCAAAGACCCGCTCCGCCCGATTCAAACGCAGGGGCAAAGTCCATAGCGTAATTGATGCCGAGATGGTTGCCGTTTTTGGGAGCCTCGGCGACCTTCCAGTTGGCGTAATCGGTCATATATATTTTTGTAAGCCTGTGCTGCTTTTCGGCGGGAACCCAGAAGGCGGTATCGGTCATTCCGAGCGGCTCGAAAATCTCCTTTTGCAGGAACTCACCGAAGCGCATACCCGAAACCTGCTCAATTACCGCACCCAGAACGTCCGCCGAAGCGCCGTACATAAACTTGTCTCCGGGATTGAAGCAAAGGTC
>CALDFS010000345.1 GCA_937942105.1 uncultured Ruminococcus sp.
TTTACCCCAACCGGCTCCTGATTTGACCTGATTAGGCTTGTTTAGGACGGTGGTTGCCGGTTGTGCTGTTTTGCATTATTCAATATAACTCAGATGTGCCAAGTAACTTTTGGTATTAACGTTTTGAACTGCTTGAAGCAAAGCTATGTGAACTCACAATACTGACAGATACGGACGATAATGATTAATATTCTCACCACCGGTGAGAGAAATAGCTTTTGTTGCTATAGCAGTAATGAATAGATTTTACCGTTACAGCTAATGAACACCTCCGGCATTTCAAACCGCTTAGAGTACGTTCTCAACTGCTCATCACTCAGCGATCCGAAGTTCTCCTCTGCCAATCCCACAACAAGAAACGTTCCTGCAATGATGTCGTAAATCTCGCCGGTGTCATCACGCAGGGAACGGTTGAGCGGCTTATTATTTATCTTCGATTCTTCGCCGCATATTACAGCAACGTCATCAAAAGGATATATTGCTTGTATGTAACCGTCAACTTCATGCTGTAAAGATTTAAGGATGTTATCAATCACTTTGACATACGGCTTTTTCTCAGGCTCTAAGACGAGTACGGTGATTTTGTTTTCTCTATGCATAATTAATTATTCTCCTCCATAAAAATATAGTCCTGTTCCAAAGCGGAGCAGGACTTTGCTGTTTTTGTTACTTGCTTTTTACTTATGCCGGTAACTGCAATAATATCTGATTGCCTTCCAAAACAATATCCTTAGCAGGCGGGATAAACGGCATTACCACATCAGTAAGTATATGCTCGCATATGCTGTCTTTGATGAGCTGCAGCCCGAGAGCTATATTATCCCCGACATATTCAACATCTTTAAACCCAGCCGCCATAAGGCTGATAGTGCCATCATCAAAGGTAGTCATGATTATCGGATATGATTCGACGGGGATACTTGGCTGTAGATTGTAAAGCTCATTCATCAGCGCTATTCCTTCCTGCTTGTGTTCGTCGAGAACGTGAGCGTAGGTGTCGAGAGTGAAGCTTACGCTGTAGTGCCCCAGAATAGTTGATAGCGTTTTAGCGTCCATTCCTTGTTCCATAGCTCTTGAGGCGAAGGTATGGCGAAACGCATGGAAAGTGAAGTGGGGAAGCTCCGATAGCGCAAGGATTTGGTTGTAGTAATCCTTAAAGGTTCGCGGCTCAATATATCCGCCAAGCTCATTTGTGACTATGTAACCGCTGTTGACGTATGCTTTCCCCGCTCACTGTCTGTCCTGCTCTTGAACGGCTTTCCAAGCAAGCAAATCCTGCATTACGGCAGGCAGAAGAGGTATGCTCCTGACAGAGTTTTCGGACTTTGGATTCTGAATGACAATCTCTGTGGTGGATTCGCCGGGAGATGTGGGTCTTTTGGTTTTGTTGAGACGGTTGAGAGTTCTGCGGATGTGCATAAGTCCTGACGAAAAGTCGATATCCTCCCATCTAAGCCCAAGAAGCTCGCCCACTCTTATTCCCGTAAACAGCGTTAGACGCACAAACGCGCCGTACCTATGGAGATAACTGCAGCCTGTTAATCTCTGGTGAGAATCACAACCTGTGGCTTATGACCGCGCGAAAGATTGATTGACTCTGCCGGGTTACTGCGGATGTAGCCCTCGTTTACGGCATGAGAAAGAGCCTTGTGCAGGAACAGGTTCAGATTGACGACTGTTTTGGGAGACAGACCTTCCTGCTCGGTTTTGTAGTTGTAGAAATTCTGAAGCAGCCGGGGAGTGATATCACTGAGCAGCAAATCCCCGAGAGCGGGCTTAAAATGGACGCGGATATAGCTTTCATAGCTGAGATAAGTCGATTGCTTAAGCGACGGCTTCATGTATACCTCCAAGCATAGGTCAAGCCAATCACCAAAGGTCATTGACTCGAAGTTTTTGGGGGATGTATCCCTAAGCATAGAGAGCTGATGAAGGAGCTTTACTGCTTCCTCCTGCGTTTGCGTATATCTTGAAATCCTCTTCGGCTGACCTGTGGCAAAGTCGATGCCGATTGTAATGCGAGCTTCCCATAGCCCGCTTTTGTGCTGGCGAATACTGCCTTCGCCGTTTGCTCTTTGTTTTGTTTTTGGCATAATAATCTCCATTCTGCCGCAAAGCGTCA
>CALDFS010000346.1 GCA_937942105.1 uncultured Ruminococcus sp.
ACCCTGATCGTACAGAAGACCTACCTTTTTAACATCCGGGTCTACTGTGAAGATAAGGTTCATTATGGCGTTAGTGTCCAAATAGTCGCTCGTGCCGGTCAGATTAGCGCCGGGAGCTTCTAAGCTTGCAACCAGACCTGCGCTTACAGGGTCTGAAACCGCAGAGAACACAACAGGAATCTTATTATCCTCGGTAGCGGCCTGCATAGCCATTGCAACAGGGGTGGCAATACCTACTATAACGTCCGACTTGTCGGCAATGAAGTTTGCAATTACCTGATTCATAACTGTAGCGTCGGCATTGGGGTTGTCATAGCTAACCTTGATGGTAACGCCGTTTTCGTCAGCCAGTGCCTTAAGCTGGTTCTGGATGTTTTCTGCGATCTGGTTAAGCGAGGCATCGTCAACATAGTTGCATATGCCAACGGTATAGGTCTTGCCGCCGGCGTTTTCATCCTGAGCGTCGCCTTTGTTGTCGTTCGTCTTGTCGCCGCAGGCGGTAAGGCTTAGGAGCATCATTGCGGACATTGCCGCGCAAAGAATCTTTCTGAGTAAAGTGTTTTTCATTTTAGTGTACCTCCAAATATCAAATAAAATTTTGGGCGTGATAGAAAAAATAAAGACTTCGCCCCACCATCATGGGACAAAAGCCTGAAACTTCTGCGATACCACCCAAATTGAACACCTTAAAGCCGAAGCTTTTAGTATTCCACTCGCTTATGCGTTCTATCAAACGCATCCCGCCTGGTAACGGATGGGAACCCCGTCGGTCAATACTTGGAAATCAGCATTTTTTTGTGATGATACCCTTTCAAACCGCCCTCAGAAGTCCATTCACATGCGCTCCGCCGCCCCGCTCACAGCCCCCGGGACTCTCTTAACACGTGCATCGCAAGCTACTACTCTTCATCAAAGGTTTTCTTTATTTGAATGATGTTATTATACACCACTCTTTCAGCTTTGTCAAGCGGTAAAGCATAAAAAGTCCTTTGGCATATTAGCCAAATAAAGTGTTGAAAACTGCTCGACTGTTGATGGATTGATTATGTACTGCTACAACGTGCTTGACATCCATAAAGTAAGGGGCTATAATTAACAAAAAGAAAGGTGAGATGATAACTATGAGAAGGTCTGACAGGGAAGTAACCGACCGCTCGGAAATCCTTGATATAATCCGCCGGTGCGATGTATGCCGCCTTGCCCTGAACGACGGCGATTACCCCTATATCCTGCCGCTGAATTTCGGCATGGAGGTAACTGACGGCGGAGTGATACTCTACTTTCACGGTGCGGCACAGGGCAGAAAGTATGATATAATCGCAAGAGACAACCGGGCTTCATTCGAGATGGACTGCTCCCACCGGATTGTGACCCGCCCCGAGCGCAAAAGCTGTACCATGGAATACGAAAGCGTCATCGGGCGGGGCAGGATCGAGATAGTCGAGGGCAGCGGAAAGCTTG
>CALDFS010000347.1 GCA_937942105.1 uncultured Ruminococcus sp.
GCAGGGAAACACGAAATAGAGTGCACGGATGAGATATATGCATTTTATATATACAATATTAACAAAAAGCCCGCCGTTTTACAACAGCAGGCTTGTAAAAAATATGTTAACTTTATGTGAATTAAAGGTAAATCGTGTGCTCAGTTTACTGTTTTTCAGTTTTCGGGGGTTCCTCGGAACTTATTTCGGGCGGATTCTGAACAGAAGCTTGGATGTTTTCGCTGACTGTCGGCGGATTTTGAACAGCTTCGCCGCTTGCCGGCTGTTCGGATGGAGCTGGCGGCTCATCCTTGGGAGTATTCTCAGGCTCGACTTCCTCCGACTGTGGTTCATCCGATTGGGTATCCTCCGGAAGGTTCGGCAGTCTGTCAAACGTCAGCTGTGCCTTATAAAGGTCGCCGTCTATTGCTATACTAAAGCCTACCTTTTGCAGATTGCAAAGGCTTCTTGCAATCGAAAGCCCCAAGCCGCTTCCCTCGGTGTGTCTTGATGAATCACCGCGGACAAAGCGCTCCATAAGCTCCTCGCTGGAAATGTTAAGGGCATATCTTGAAATATTCTTAAAGGTAACAATTACCTTGTCTCCAACTATGGTTTCACTGATATAAACCCTTGTTTCGGGCTGTGCATATTTGCAGATGTTGCCAAGAAGGTTATCAAACACTCTCCACATAAGTCTGCCGTCAACCATTACTCTTACAGGCTCCTCCGGCAGTGAGGTTATCGGGGTGAGGCGGGATTTTTCAAGCCTTTCATCAAATTCCGTTACCGCCTGGGTTATCAGCAGGGACATATCCAACCGCTGGGCGTTTACGGCTATCGCGCCGGAGGACGCCTTTGAAGCCTCCACAAGGTCGTCAATAAGCTTTTTCATCCTTTGGGACTGGCGGACAAGTACATCGACATATTCCTTAGCGGTATCCGGCTTTATATCCTGCTTTGAAAGGATATCAACATAGTTTACAATTGACGTAAGCGGAGTCTTAAGGTCGTGCGAGACGTTGGTAATAAGCTCGGTTTTAAGCCGCTCCGACTTTGTGCGTTCGTCAACCGCAAGCTGGATTCCGTTGCCTATGCTGTTAATGTCGGCGGCAAGCGATTTTAGGTCGGGCGGAAGGTAGGTGTTTTCAAGAACGAAATCGGTTTTACCCTCAGAAATCTTTTTGCAGCCCTCCTTTATCCTTCCAAGACCTATTGCATAGATAATGAGCACTGCGCCCAGAATTAGCTTGCCAAACAGCCACATTGCTATTGCCATCTCGCTCTCCGAGCTCATCATCATTACCACGAAGAACAAATCAAATACTGAAGCCGCAGCAAATGCAAGCACAACCTTCCAGCTGTATTTCAGGTTAGTGAAGAAGTATTTTATCCCCCTGAACAGCAAAATTACGCTTCCGAAGATGATTGTATAGTGGAACAGCTTGCCAGACTTACATCTTGCGGAGAAGGTGTAGACAAAGATTATGAGTGCCAGAGCGGCAACCGCCACCGTTGCGAGCACAAGAGCAAGCGCCATCCACACTTCAAGTCTGTAATTAATCTCGTCATAAATCCAAACAGCAAAACTTGCGATAATCAATATGCATGCTAAATGAATCTCTAACGGAGCTTTATCAAACAGGCTGAGATGAAGCCCTTCAAACCGGCTGGAATAGCCCGCCGAGCAGACGACAAATATAAAGGATGCAATCAGGAAAAGCAATGAAGCAAGGGCAATTACAATTATTACATACCTCATGCCCACCAAAAGCTCCATCTTCGAGACGCGCATATAGATATCATCATGAACTGTCAGCGCATATGGAATGCTGCACGATATTGTGATCTTATCATCACACTTTTCGGTATAGACGCCGGTCAGCTTGTATATGTAGCCTTCCGATTCCGGCCCGGTTTCGGCTTCGGTTTCGGATACATATATCATCTCCTCGGTGTATTCAAGATGACCGTTTTCCTGACAGCTGTCAAGAAACTTCTCGTACTCCTTTTGTGTGGCAAACTGTATGCTTACCGATGTTCCGGATGAAGCAAACCGCTCTATGGGAAGCGTAACGCTCTGAGTCAGATAAGGGCTTGTAAGCTCGAAGTTGTTATATACAAGCTCTCCTGCGGAATTATATACCGTAATCGAAATATTTGATTCGTGCTTGGGATAAGCATGATCAAGCTGTCCTGCCGCAGCTGCAAAATCTTCACTGCCGATTGCAATATCCTTGACTTGCTTGAACTTTGAAACCTTGGTTTCCTCTTTTTGCTCATCGGCGACAAGCTCGGAATCAGCTTCCGGCAGCCAGGTATACTTCGGGGTTTCCTCCTCAATTTCATCCTCTGGAACCGAGGAAATAGTTGCTGGGCTTCCGAATGGCTCAAAGTGCATAATATCCGCCGTTATGTCATTCAGCTTATTTTGAAGACAGGACTGACGGATATCGTCAGACAGCTGATAGCCATCGTCAAAGAAAGCGTCCTCCTCAATCAGATAAATCAGCGCAAGGACCGATGCCGCAAGCACTACCGCCGATATTACAAACAGAAATATTGCGACAAGCTTTGCGCCGAGTTTACCCTTAATGCCGTTTTTCATATATTATCCACCTCTTATTTAAGCAACGATTCGGAACTTATTTTCATTCCGACGCCGATTTTTCAAATTTATATCCTCTGCCCCAAACAACCTTTAAATATCTGGGTGAGGCGGGGTCTATCTCTATCTTCTCGCGGATGTGACGGATATGCACTGCCACGGCGTTGTCAACACCTATTGGCACTTCTCCCCATACCTTGCGGTATATTTCATTCGGAGCAAAGCATACGCCCGCATTCAGCATCAGAAAGCGAAGAATTTCATACTCCTTTGGCGTGAGCTGAATTACCTCGCCGTCAACCGAAACCTTTTTAGAATCGCATAAAAGCTCTATGCCGTCTATGCGGATAGTATCGACCTGACGCGGTGCGCTGCCGAGCATGGTATATCGGCGCAGCTGTGATTTAACCCTTGCTGTCAGCTCGACCGGGTTAAAGGGCTTGGTTATGTAATCGTCCGCTCCGAGGTTGAGTCCTAAAACCTTGTCGGTATACTCCGATTTGGCAGTTAGGAATATTACCGGAACGTTTGAAAACTTGCGTATCTCGGTCAAAGCGTTTATGCCGTCAAGCTCAGGCATCATTATATCCATTAAAACAAGGTCGATTCTTTCCGAGCTGAGTATTTTAAGAGCTTCCGCGCCGGTATAAGCCTCAAAGAAGCTGTAATCGTCATTGGAAAGATATATTTTCAGCGCCGAAACGATATCGCGTTCATCGTCGCACAGGAGAATATTGTACATAGAAAGCACCCCAATAGCATATTTTTAACTTTACGTCTATTGTACCAGATTTTTTATTAAGATACAATCCGAAAGATATTAAGTTTTCTTAATATTTTGAGAAAAAGTTAAGCCTGCCCCTTAATTTTATGGGACAGGCCATAAACATTTTGCTGAATTTTGCCGCAGAAGCTTACTTTGCTTCGGCAAGCTTCCAGAAGATACCGTATCTTGTATTGTAAAGTGAATAATACGGAACGAACTCGTAATTTTCGGCAGTTGCGGTGAAGGTGAAGCTCAGATCGCCGTTATCGGTGAAGTAACCATCTGGATCGTCCTTAACCATTTTGGGGGTTATGCCGCTGTTAAGGGTAAGAGTATCGTTGGCGATAACCGAAGTTTCGGGGATGAGAACGCTCATACCGGTGTATGTGGTCTTCATATCCTTATCGCCGAGCTTAGCGGCAAGAAGGACAGGACCGTATTTGAACGATACGGTGTTGATACCGTCCTGAAGATTCGAGCAGGTGAAGCCAAGCGGGATTTTTACCTCTACAGTATCGCCGGATTTCCATGTTCTTGCTACCTTTGCATAGCCGTTTTTCTCTTCAAATGTAAAGGCATCACCATTTACAGTTACCGATACAGCTCCCTTCACCCACTCGGGGATTCTGAACATAAGCGAAAGCGGCTTTTCGGAATCAAGCTTTAATGCGAACTTTGCGGTATCGGTCAGAGGGCCCTCGCCGTTCT
>CALDFS010000348.1 GCA_937942105.1 uncultured Ruminococcus sp.
GCGTTGAGCTTTCGGAAGCCGAACAAAGAGCGCTCACCACCAATGCAAATTCAGCCGGCAGCGCAGTGCCCACCGTCACCTCGAACAAGATAGTCGACAAGGTACACCAGTATTGTCCCTTACTGAGCAAAATCGAACTGCTGAGGGTTCCCGGAGGCGTCACCATCCCGACCGAGGGAACGACTACAGACGCTAAGAAGCACGCAGAAGGCGCAGCGATTACCGCAGATCCCGACACACTCGGCAAGGTTACCTTGTCCGCTTACGAGATTACCAAGCTCGTCACCATCTCTAAGTCGGTTGAAAGGATGTCAATAGATGCCTTTGAGACATGGCTTGTCAACAAGATAGCAAGAAAGGTTTCCGAGGAAATCAGCCGGTTAATCATAAGCGGAACAGGCACAGGTGAGGCACAGGGCTTCACAAAAATCACATGGAACGCCACAAACTCCGTCGAGGTTGCGAGCGGTACTGCTCTGACAGAAGCGGATGTTGTGAAAGCGGTCGGTCTTCTCAACGGCGGATATGACGAAAGCTCCGAATGGTTTATGTCGAAGACAGCCTTCTTTACCGATTATCACCCACTGATGAACAAATCTAAGAACAACGTTGTCACCGAAAACAACGGTGTTTACAGGATTATGGGTCGCCCCGTGAACTTTGACGACAGATTTGGGAAAAATGAATCATACTTATGCAGTCTCTACAGAGGCTATGTCGGAAATATACCGGAGAGTGTCAACGTAACCTCGCAGTTCGTAGCTCGTGAGAATGCTTATGACTTCTTAGGCTGTGCCATGTTTGACGGCAGGATTCAGGCGGTCGAAGCGTTTGTGAAGGTTGTCAAGAAAACCGCCTGATATATCGGAGGTGTAAGGTATGGCGAATATAACGCCTAACTATATGCACGAAATTCGCCGCTACATACGCATAAACCATGACCGCCACGACGGCGAGATTACTGACCTGATAGAAGCGGCGCGAGCCGACCTTATGCAGGTTGGTATTCTCTCCGCAAAGGCGCAGGATGAAGGTGATCCGCTTATCAAGCGGGCTATTGTCTGCTATGTAAAGGCAAATTTCGGACTTGATAACAGCGATGCCGAGCGTTACAACGAGAGCTATCAATCGCTCAAGAGGCATCTGGCACTGTCAAACGAGTACACCAAGGAGGTTTGAGCTATGCTGTGGCGGGAAATTGGCTATTTATGTGTTGAGAAGCAGAAAATCGATTCCCTTGGAAAGCCTTATAAGACTTTTGAAAAGCGCGAGGTTTTCTGCAACGAAAAAGGAGTAAAGCGAAATGAGTTTTACCAGGCGCAGGCTCAGGGCTATCGCCCTGAGCTTTGCGTAGAGATAAAATCATCCGACTATAACCGTGAAGGACACTTTGAGTATGGTGGAGTGATGTATCGTGTCATACGTTCATACCCGGTTAAAAACGAGTGTGTTGAGCTTATATGTCAGTCCCTTGTCGTTGAAAGCTGATCAAGGAGGCGGCAATGGTACATAACACGAAAGCGTTTATTAAAGCCATGCGCGAGAGGGTCAATGAAGTATTGCCGACTTACTACGAGGAAGCACCAACGGACGGAATATTTCCCTATTCGGTAATGAATGGCATTAACATCATTGAGCTCGGAGACGGTGACCTTATTTCCTTCTATCTTGATATCTGGGTTGATGAAAAGATAGAAAACGCTACAGAACAGCTCGAAGGGTATTGCGACACGCTACGTAACGAGCTCACAGGCACGGTTATAGCCGAAGCCGGAGTATTCTATGGGCATATTGGCTTTGATAATCAGAATTCGATAGCTGACAGCGAATTTGATCTATCACACAGAAAATTATCCATGTCGGCAAGAGTTTTTTACTATTAGGAGGCTGAGAAAAGATGATAAAATCACTTTCCAAGAAACAGATAGAGCATATCCAGTACGATGAAAGCGTTATTTTTCTGGATTATGGGTTGGAAACCGAGCGCTACTTAGCCCCGACAAGGGGCGGCGGAGAATTTGTCGCAAATGGCACCATCCGAGATATCGAAGTTGACGGCAGAAGTGGCAAAACCAAGGGCTTACAGATTGTCGAGGAACAGGAAGCGGTCACAAAGGTTACAACCCTATGCATGAGTGCTGAAAACTTCAGGCTTGCCGTTCCCGGCGCAGAAATAGAGCAGGACGGTCAGGGCAACGAGTTTATCGAGAATCCGTCGTGCGGACTGATTCCCGATACGGCGTATCTCAAAAATATTACACAGTTCTGCAAGCTGCTTAACGGCAAACACGTCAAGATAGAAATCTTCAACCCGATGAGTGAAAACGGACTGAGCATAAAAGCACAGTCGAAAGCCGAGGGCGAGCTTGCACTTGAGATATACGCTCATGATGATATAAGCGAGCTGGATATAAAAGGTGGGCTCTGGCGTGTTACATGGCTTAAAGAAGCCCCAAATCTTAATTATGATAAGGACGGATTTGCAGAGGCTGCTCCTGCGTCCGAAGCACAGACCAAAAGCGCTAAGAGCGCCGAAGCACCCACAGAATCTTAATTTTTAAGGAGGTAAAACACTATGATAACCGTTAAAACTCTTCCCCTGCTGCTTAGAATCGTCGGAAAGTTGGACTTCAAGCCCGTCATTGAACCGCTCAAAAGCATGGACATCTTTTCTGAGCCCGAAAGCGGCGAGGACGCTTTAAAACAGCTTTCAAAAGAAAAAATCGGAGTTTTAGGCATGACTATTCTTGCCGAAATAACTCCTCAGCTCGGTAAAATAGCCGATGATATTCCGCCTTTAATCGCTGCCTATAAGGATATTCCTGTTGAGGAAGCTAATAAGCTTGATGCCGCAGAGGTTCTCAACGATATCATACATGATGACGGAATAAAAACTTTTTTCTCGCGTTTGTTGAAAAAGAAGCTCGCACCCGAAGCCTAAACCTCTTACATAAATACTACGACTGGCAGCTTATTGAGAATCTGCCTTTGTCGGCTCTTGATGAGCTGCTTTCGTTTGCTTACAAGGAGGAAAAACGCAAAGCCAAGGACGAACTGGCAAAACAGCTTCTTCCTCTTTGGCTTGTAAAGTCTGCACCCGCAATAATCAGAGGCGAGGAAGTGCCTATAAGCTTTTCGGATTTTATAGACATGACTGCCGGAGCGAGCACAGATACTAAACCGGTCAAGAAACCTCGGACGAAAAGAAGTCCGGAGGAAATAGAGGCGGAGTTTATGCCGATAGTCAGAGCCGACAGGCAGAAAGGAGGATAATCCTTGGCAAGTATTTTTTCACTTTTTGGTGAGGTACTGATAGATAATCAAAAAGCCAATCAAAGCATAGATGAAACCACCAAAAAAGCAGAAAAAAGTGGGTCAAGGATTGGCTCTGCTTTCTCTGCTATTGGTAAAGGAGCGCTTGCGCTCGGTGCTACTGTAGTTTCGGGGGCATCTGCAATTGGTACAGCGGCATATAGTGCCGCTACAAGTACTGCCGAACAAGCCGACTACATAGATAAGCTTTCCGAAAGGACAGGCATTAACCGAGAGGAACTTCAGCGTTGGAAGCATGCTGCAGACCAGAGCGGAGTTAGTGTTGATTCTTTTAAAAACGGCATTAAGAAAATGTCCGATGTTGTGGATGATGCAAATAACGGCTCAAAAACTGCGCAAACTGCCATAAGCAGACTTGGCTTGTCGCTTGATGAGCTTAACAAGATGTCCACTGAAGAGAAGTTTAACGCAATAACTGCGGCTTTGGCGGATATGGAAGACGGAGCAGAACGCAACGCTTTAGGCAATGATTTGCTTGGAAAAAGCTACACCGAAATGCTTCCTTTGCTGAACGCGGGCTCAGAAGGAATAGCGGCACTTAAAAAAGAAGCGGACGACCTCGGAATAGTAATGTCGGAGAGCTCGGTAAAAGCGGGCGTTAAGCTTGGGGACACAATAGCAAACGTAAAAGCCGCGTTCGGCGGAATCATGAATCAGATCGGTACAGCGGCTATCCCGCTGATTCAAAAGGGCGCCGACATGATTTTATCAGTTCTGCCGCAGATTCAGAACACGTGTGCACAGGCAATTCCGATTATTTCAAGCGTTTTCGATACTGTTCTACCTCCGCTTATGCAGCTTGCTCAAGCTCTTTTCCCGGCTCTTCTGGGTGTGATAACCTCGCTCCTGCCACTGCTTCAGTCGGCAATAACGTCAATCCTGCCGATAATTGTGCTGCTCATACAGCAGCTGACACCGTTTTTGGTGCAGATAGTCGATAAAATACTCCCTATAGTAGCTGAGCTCTTAGAGAGCTTAATGCCTCTGCTCACCGAGATAATTAAGTCTGTTTTGCCGGTTATAGTAGAGCTTTTAGAGCTTCTTTTGCCGCCGATAATTCAAATTGTGGAGGCTCTTTTGCCGGTCTTAACGTCGCTTATAGAGGCGCTTATGCCGATACTGGAGCCGCTTATGGACGCTCTGAGGTCGATTATAGAAGCAATTCTTCCGCCGCTGACCGAAGCGATTCGGTTCTTGACTGAAAAGGTAATGCCACCGTTGCAGGCTGTTTTTACTATAGTTGCCGAAGTAATAAGCTCAGAATTTAAAGGCGCCCTTGAGGGAATAAAAAAGATTTTTGATAACGTTAAAGGCGTCTTCCAAGGAATTATCGACTTTATCAAGAACGTATTCACGGGCAATTGGAAAGGTGCATGGGAAGCAGTTGTAAAGATATTCTCAAATATATTTGAGGGTATCGCAAACGCCTTTAAAATTCCCATAAACTGGGTAATAGATGGCATAAACGGCTTCATTAAAGGTCTTAATAAGATTCAAATTCCCGACTGGGTACCGCTTGTCGGAGGGAAAGGCTTCAACATAGCCGAGCTAAAACGTCTCCGCATTGGTATGGAGTATGTACCCTATGACGATATGCCGGCACTCTTACATAAGGGTGAGCGCGTTCTTACAGCCTCTGAAAACAAGGAATACGGCGAATATGAGAGGCAGAGAACCTCGGGCGAATATTCTGATCGCGTACCGATTATAAAGATAGAATTTGACGAGAAGTCCATTTATATTGACCGCCTTGACGGCAGAGATGAAAAAGACATAGACAGCTTTGTAGATATGATAATCGAGCTTATCTACGAAAAAATCAAGAGGAAAAGAGTGGTGTTTGAATGATGAAGGGATTACCGTTTTTCGTATATAAAGACCGCCACTCACTTGATTTCGGGCTGCTCATAGTCAAGAAGGGCTCTTTCATGGGTGCTGCTCGTGACGTTTCACGTGTGAGCGTTCCGGGGCGGAGCGGCGACCTTATCATTGACAATGGACGATACAGCAATATATCAATCCCGTATGAGTTGACGCTGTTAAACAAAACAGAGTATTCATTTGAATCGCTTGCAAGACAAATAAGAGGATGGCTTTTATCCGGAGCGGGCTACTTCCGCCTTTGGGACAGCTACGACCCCGATTATTTCCGCCTTGCCTCCTACTCGGAGGAGGTAGACTTGGAACAGGAGCTAAGGCAGCTCGGCACGCTCTCAATATCCTTTGACTGCAAACCGTTTAAGTACTCCGTGGCAGGTCAAACCCCAGTCACATTCACGCAGGCAGGCTCCTTGTATAACGCCGAGCAGTTCCCATCCGCGCCGTATATAAAAGTCGTCGGGAACGGCAATATAACGCTTACGATTAACGATAACAGCTTTGTACTTCGGGATATAAACGAATACATAGAGCTTGACTTTGAGCTTCCGAACGCCCACAAAGGCGGAGAGCCTAAAAACAGCCATGTATCGGGTGCGGATATGTCAAGTCTGCGGCTTGTGCCGGGTTACAACTCCATTTCATGGACTAGCTCTGTGGAGCGTGTAGAGATAACTCCGAGGTGGTGCACACTATGATTCCGGTATTATACGATAAATCGGAGCGGGACTTCTCGCACAACGGCATCGGCTTTTTATCCGATGCCATTAAGGCGACTGTTACCGAGGAGCGAAACGGCGCTTTTGAACTGTCGCTACAATATCCAATCGGCGGAGTGTGGTTTGATTTAATTCAGAACAGCTCGATAATCAAGGCGAAGCCGAATGAAACCTCAGAGCCTCAGCTCTTCAGAGTTTACAAGGTCAGCAAGCCTCTGAATGGCATTGTTACATACTCCGCCGAGCATATCTCCTACGATCTGAGCGGAGTTCCTGCGCTTGGATTCAGCATGAGCAATACCGCAGCTGAGGCTGCTATGGAGCGGGCTATAAGCGGCTCTGTAGTTCCTTGCCCTTATACTGTTCATAGCGATATAACGGATATAATGCCCTTCTCCGTCGAAGCTCCCGCATCGGTGCGTTCTATTCTCGGCTCCGTTCGGGACACCTTCGGCGGCGAGTTTGAGTTTGACAACTTTTCAGTATATCTGCATAAAGCTCGCGGACAGGATAACGGTGTAACAATTGAGTACGGTAAAAACCTCACCGACTTAAAGCAGGAGGATAATATTTCCGACTGCTACACTCACATTCTGCCATATGCCGCGTATCAGGTAGAGCCGGAAGAATACAACGAAAACGCCGAGCCGGAAACCGTATATGTTTATCTGCCCGAAAAGATAATCCCTATTCCGGGTTCAGAAAGCTTCGGACATATCAAGGCTTATCCTATAGACTTCTCCGACCGCTTTGAGGATGGTGCAGACTTCACCGAAGCTGCACTTCGGGAGCTTGCCGAGGATTATCTTTCGGATACGGATATTGGCGCTCCGAAGGTGAGCCTGACCGTCTCCTTCGTCCAGCTGTGGCAGGCCGAGGAATACAAAAACATAGCCTCGCTTGAACGCGTGAAGCTATGTGATATTGTGACTGTTAAATTCCCACGCCTCGGAGTTGAGAGTAAAGCGGAGGTTATAAAGACAGTTTTTAATGTCCTCAGCGAACGATATGAAAGCATAGCGCTCGGCGACGTTAAAGAAACGCTCGCAGACACAATCATCGAAGCTGAAAAAGAATATAACGCCAGCCAAATCCAGGTTCTGGAGGGACTGGAGGCCGTCCGCAAGCGGCCC
>CALDFS010000349.1 GCA_937942105.1 uncultured Ruminococcus sp.
ATTTTTCCGGATTCTTACCGGCGGGAATACTTTATATGAAGGCTGGATTTTTAGAGTGCTCTGAGGAAGCCGAGCCGGGCTATTCTCCGCTTTCCGACGATTCGGTAAAACGCCTGAAGCTCTGCGCCGCGCAGCTGAAGCGCTCCGGACTTATAGTCGAGGATGACAGCGCAATTGAAGCTATGGACTCAGGATTCACAGGGCTTTACGCACCGGTTGTGCGAAATAAGGACGGAAGCTATTCAAAGCATTCCTCGCTGATATCACAGGCAAGCTTTAAGCTGCTGGAGGATTTTGCCCTGCAAAAGGTCAGGGAGTTCGGCAGCGGGCTTATCATGGGAAAAATATCGCCGATTCCATGCGGCAGGGACCCAAAGCACCTTACCTGCGCATACTGCGATTATTCCTCGGTCTGCGACAGGCGGAAGTATATGTATAGGCTTATCAGCTCCGCCGACGGCGATAAGCTAAGAACGGCAATATCTGTAAAGGAGGATGCGTAATATGCCCGATTGGACAGGCGAGTGGCTCCTTGCGGCAATATTTATAAAGGGGGAAGTGTAATATGCCTCAATGGACAGGCGAACAGCTTGAAGCAATAAGCGCATACGGAAGACCGGTAATAGTCTCCGCCGCTGCGGGAAGCGGTAAAACCGCCGTACTTGTTGAGCGCACCATCCGCCTTTTAAGCGATGAAAAGCTGCATATCCCGGCTGATTCCCTGCTTGCGGTGACATTTACCAACGACGCAGCAGCGCAGATGCGCGAAAAGCTTTCGGCGGCGTTTGAAAGAGCCGTTGATGATGACCCGGATAATCGCTGGCTGCAAAAGCAGCAGTCTTTGCTAAGGCTTGCAGATATCTGCACCATCAATTCCTTCTGCTTCGATATGGTAAGGAACAATCTTTCCTCCACCGATTTTCAAAGCGGCATAAGGATTATGGACGATACCGAATCCGGCATGGTAACCGACCGTGCGCTGGAAACCGTCATGGAAAACGCCTTTACATTAAGACCGCTGGAAACCGAGAAGCTTGTTTCCCGCTTCTGCCGCGAGAATGATTCATCGCTTCGCAAAATGGTGTTGAAGCTCTATAAATTCCTGCGCTCACTGCCGTTTAAGAAGCTTTGGACGGATAAGGTAATATCCTCACTCGAAGACGGAAGCCAGCTTGAACGCATTTTTGAAGACATATCCCGCCGCGCGGCGCAGGAGTGCAAAGCTCTTGAAAACATCGCGAATCGGCTGGAAGAGTTGGCGCAGAGCCTTGAATATCACGCCGCCGCAAAGGACATCTTTATAAAAAACTGCGAATATGCCCGCACTCTCGCTAAGTCTCCGCAGGTTAGCGATTATGACGGCTGCAGAAATCTTTTCAGCAGCCTTTCATGGGCGGATTTGAAGGGCGCAAGGCAGACTAAAGCCGAAAAGCTCAGCTCCGGTGAGGAGGAAAACATCCTCTACGAATCCGCAAAATCCTGCTATAGCCGCCTTAAAAAGAAGGCGCTCGATATAGCTGAGTGCTGTAAATACACCCGCGAAGCCGCCGAGCAGGACGCTATCATTGTAAAAGAAAGCTTCTCGCAGCTTGTTCAGCTTACGGACGAGCTTGAAAAAGAGGTTATGCGGGTAAAAATCGAGCGCAATGCCGTTGATTTCGCCGATACCGAGCTTTTAACGGTAAACCTGCTTGTGAACTGCGATTCAGGCGGCAAGCTTACAAGAACTCCTATTGCTCAGGAAATAATCGATTCCCGCCGCTACGGTCTTATACTTATAGACGAGTTTCAGGATGTAAATAATTTGCAGGAGGTTATATTCAAGGCTGTTTCAAACAGCGATGATATGTCTGAAATAGGCTCAAATGTCTTCTGCGTAGGGGATGTAAAGCAGGCGATTTATCGCTTCCGCCAGGCGAATCCCGCAATATTCATGAACACAAGGGCACAGGGGCAAAACCCTGAAAGCAATGTCCGCGAGATTCTTCTTACCCGCAATTTCAGAAGCCGCGCAAGCGTTCTCGACTTTTCAAACTATATCTTTTCATCACTTATGACGGACGAGTTAGGCGAGGTCAGCTATACCAAATCCGAAGAGCTTGCCCTTGGCGCAGGCTTTGAAGGTGATGACCCGCCCTGCGAGATAATAACGGTCGACACCGACGCCGACGAGGACGGCGAAGCGCCCGACGAATTCGCAGCAATTGCCAGAAAAATTCGCCGCATGATAGATGATAGGGTTACAGTCGCCGAGGGAGGCGTTCAAAGGCCCTGCCGCCCGGGTGATTTCTGCATTTTAACAAGAAACAACGTCTCCACCGATGCGCTTAATCAGGCTTTTTCGGCTGAGGGACTTAAAATACTTTCCAGCGGTTTATCCGGGTATCTTGGCTCGCGGGAGATATCGCTGATGCTCAATCTTCTTACGGTCACCGTAAGCCCGATGAGGGATATTCCGCTGGCGGGGGTGATGCTTTCGCCAATAATGGCTTTTTCTGATGATGATATCGCCGAAATAAAGCTTGTTGATAAAAAATCACGGCTGTATAAAAATATGCTGGCGGTTTCTTCAAGGGATGACGGCAGCGCTCTCTGCGAAAGGTGCAAAGCCGCGATTGAGCTTATAAAAAGGCTGAAAATCTATTCTGCCCGCCTTCCTCTTACGCACTTTATCAAGAAGATATATGATATAACCGATATCTTTGCGATGGCGGCCGCATATGAGGATTCAAAGCAGAAGTGCGCAAACCTCTATCTTCTTCTGGAATACGCCAAAACCTATGAAAGCTCCTCTAACGATGGCGTTGCGGGATTTCTGCGCTATATTGAGTACATAACCAAAAGTGGGGGAGACTTTGCCGAGGCAATGGTTGTTACGGAGTCGGAAGATGCCGTGAACGTTAAGACCATCCACAAATCAAAGGGACTTGAATATCCGTTCGTGTTCATCTGCCAGCTTTCAAAACGCTTCAATAAAACCGATATCCTTTCCCGCTTGATGCTGAATTCCTCCTACGGCTCGGGGCTTAGCTTTCTTGATTATAAGTCGCTGACAAAGCGCTCCACTATCTTCTGGGATTATATCGCGGAAAAGAACGCTTCGGAGCTTCTTTCTGAGGAGCTGCGGCTTTTGTATGTTGCCTGCACGCGCGCCAAGGAGAAGCTGTTTGTTGTTCTGAGCATGAATGGCAGCACAGCTGAGCGCGCGGCGGAATATTCCGGCGAGATATCAGGGCATATAGTTCCGCCATCACTATCAAAAAGGGCGGCATGTGCGCAGGACTGGATGATAATGGCACTTTTAAAGCATCCTCAGATGGAATGCCTGCGAAAATCCCTGCCCGATTCCGCCTATGCCGACCCGCCCGAGCTTTCACCGCAGATATGCATAAGTGAGCCGCTGCCGCCGTCAGGAAAAGCGATATCCGAGCCGGAAAAGGCTGATGTAAGCGAGAATAGGGAGCTTACAAGCCGAATCCTTAAAAGCTTTGAATACAGAAACGACCCCAACCTTTGCTTGCGTGAGGCGAAGATTTCCGTTTCCGAGCTTGTAAATGAAGACCCGCTGACCTTCTTCCCAAAGGTCCCGCGGCTTGATGATACCATGGGCGAGCTTACCGCCGCACAAAAGGGAACGGTTATGCACAGATTCATGCAGCTTGCCGATTACGCTTCGACCGCCGACAATCTCGAAAACGAGATATCAAGGCTTACCCGGATGGGCGCCTTCACAGCAAAGGAAGCCGATTCCGTCAGCCGCAAAAGCCTTAAAGCCTTCTTTGAGAGTGATATATATAAAAGGATGAGCGAAAGCCCGAACGTTATGCGTGAAAAGAGCTTTATTGTACGTTTTGACGATATTTCGCTCGACGAAGAGCTGAAACAGGCTTATTCCGGAACGGAGGGTATGCTTCAGGGAATCGCCGACTGCATATTTGAAGAGCCGGACGGATATGTTATCGTTGACTATAAAACCGACAGGGTATCGAGCCTGGAAGCTCTTAAAGACAGATACAGCCCACAGCTGACGCTTTATAAGGCGGCGTTTGACATTCTGCTTGATAAGCCGGTGAAATCCTGCTATATCTATTCTTATACCCTTGCGCAGGGGATCGAGGTCGGGCTGACATGAGAAACCGAAGCTACATGGTAAGGAAATCAACTGTTGTTATATGCCTGATTGCTGCCATTGCGCTGGTGCTGTTTCAGGTGTGGCAGCTATTCCCTCATGTCGGGAAGGACGACTATCTTCCTGGATGGGAGGACTACTATTCCGGCGGCTCTGCTCTTCTAAACGGCGAGTGCTATGACGCCGCTGCAACATCCTTTAAGATAGCCATTGAGATAGACCCCTCACGCCCGGAGGCGTATATAGGGGCGGCGCAGGCGTATATCGCGCTTGACGATGCGGAAAGGGCGAAAGCTATTCTTGAAAAAGGGTATGAGGAAACGCTGAGCGAGGATATAAGGATTGCCTTAGAGGAGCTTGCAGGGCTTCCGACATCATTGGAAACGCCACAGGATGTTGTCACTGAATAATGCTGTTTGTCAAAATATGTTGACAATTGCTCCGAAATATTGTATAATTAATACATGGGAATTATATATAGGTAATTCCTGATACATTAGTACCGAACTGCAATGTTTTAGGAGGGATTGTGATGACCAAATCCGAACGCAGATGGCTGATCGTTCTTGTTGTAATAACAGCCATTGCCGCAATACCGGTAATCGTCTTGAACACAATAATTCTGCGAGAGATGATAGGAAACAGATTTAACTTCAGAAGGCAGCGAAATCATGTGTGCTATAATATTTTTGAGGAATGCTCATACAACTCGGCTGCAAAGATGGATGAAGCATTGACAGCGCTCGGCGTAGAGCTTGACCCTATGACTGCGGAGGTGTAAAGCACGACTAAATCAGAGCGGAAATGGCTGAAGCTTCTTACGGTGCTGGTGATTATATTACTTATAACTTCGTTCCTGCCGCTAGTGTATATTTTTGGAGATAAAATTTACAACAGCATTGAAAAATCCCGCAGGGATGAGGTGTAAAGAAATGTTTTCGGCGACTGTGCATACATAGCTCAGGCACATATGAACTGCTATGACGATGACCGCCAGATAGTCGATTATGCAAAGGTCGTCAACTGGCAGGACAGCTTTGTCGGATACTGCTTCTTCTTCGACAAGGGCGGCTATGCGCTTGTGACATCCTATGATTATGCAATTCAGAAAATCAGCCTTGATGAGGCTACGCCATTCCCGGAGGATAGTGTGCCTGAATCGCTGCATCCGGCAGCGGTGCAGTTTGTGTATTCACTCCAGCCGACGACATTTGTATTGCCGGATGACGGCGACGAGAATACCCCAAGGCAGTACCGCACATATGAAGCGGGTGGGTGCTTCTGCATGGATGTTTCGCAGCGGCAGGTATACTGCTTCGACTACCCGGTTATCAGCCTTGATGAAGGCTGCTTCAGCGGAAATTATATAGTCTATCCGGGAATGGGAGCATCCTTCCCGGGTGACGTTAAATATTTTGCCGAGCTTGTCGAGCCGGACAAAGAATTCCGCGAAAGAATGCTGAAGGTTGCTGAAAAGCAGCTTATAGAGACTGGTCATAACGACGAGGAATATAAGAACGAGCTGTATAGACATATTGAGGAACTTGCAGACTCAAAGAAGGACTCCGGGCTGTTAAGGTATATGCTCGGTTCGCCGTAAGAATCCGAAAAGAATAAAAAATTTCAAAAACCTATTGACAATCCTTGACCGGTGGTGTATAATACCATTCGTAAAGAAAGCAGTAACGTTTACGTTCTCACCTCAAGCGCTTTAAGTGAAGAGGTCAATAGGGTTATTATCGCGGCAAGCTTTGCTATGGCTGCGTTGTGATTTTATGAGCGTAAACTTTGGTTTGCGCTCTTTTAATTTAATTTGGAGGTGTTGCGCCATTAGCAACTTAGATCATCAGATCAATGAAGAAATCCGGGACGCTCAAATTCGTCTTATTGATTCCGACGGATCCCAGCTCGGCATTGTTTCATCAAAGGAAGCTCTGCAATTAGCGGCTTCCAAGGACTTAGACCTTGTTAAAATAGCTCCGACAGCTAATCCCCCCGTATGCAAGATAATGGATTACGGTAAATACTGCTTCGAGCAGACAAAGAGGGAAAAGGAAGCCAGAAAGAACCAGAAAATCGTTGAGATAAAGGAAGTCAGAATGACTTCAAAAATCGATTCAAACGATTTCAACACTAAGGCAAAGCAGGCAATAAGGTTCTTAGAGGACGGCAATAAGGTAAAAGTATCAATAAGGCTTCAGTTCCGTAAGGGCGTTGCGCTTCATTCCGAGCTGAGTGATAAGCTGCTTGAAGAGTTCAAGCAGGCAATTGCTGAATACGGCGTATTCGATAAGCCCAGCAAGGTCGAGGGCAGAAACATTGTTTTAATGGTTTCTCCCAAGCCGACCAAATAATATCGTAATAAATTAAGGAGGATAAACTAATGGCAAAGATCAAGGTAAAGACTCACTCCGGTACAAAGAAGCGTTTTTCGCTTACAGGAACCGGCAAGGTCAAGTTCCAGCATGCTTATAAGAGACACCGTCTTGTTTCCAAGGATCACAAGGCTAAGAGAATCGCAAGAGGAACTGCTTACGCTTCAAGCGCAAATATCGAAGCGCTCAGAAAAACCATCCCTTACAAATAAATCGCGGGTTTGTAATGTGTAAGGACTTTCAAGAATCAAATAACGGAGGTAATTAATTATGGCTCGTGTTAAGGGAGCAATGATGACTCGCAAGAGAAGAAATAAGACTCTTAAGCTCGCAAAGGGCTACTGGGGTTCAAAGAGCAAGCACTTCAAGATGGCAAAACAGGCCGTCATGAAGTCCGGCAACTATGCATATATCGGAAGAAAGCAGAAAAAGCGCGAATTCCGTCAGCTTTGGATCGCAAGAATTTCCGCCGCCGCTAAGGCAAACGGAATGAACTATTCCACTTTGATGAACGGTCTTAAAAAAGCTGGAATCACGCTGAACAGAAAGATGCTTTCCGAAATCGCTATCAGCGATCCCGCTGGTTTCACCGCTATCACAGAGAAGGCAAAGGCTGCTCTTAACTGATAAAACTAAAACACGCTCTCAACCGGGCGTGTTTTATTAATATTTTAACGGAAAAAAGCTATGAATGAAATAACAAGTAGGGAAAACCCATTGATAAAGGAATATATATCGCTTAGGGATAAGAAAAAGTGCCGCGCAGAGCAGAAAATGTTTGTTTTGGAGGGCGCAAGAATAACGCTTGACGCTGTTTCTGAGGGCGTGGAGATGGTTTATGGCTTCGTCACTGCGGATGCCGCTGAAAAATACCCCGAAGCGGCAGATAAGCTTGCAGCGGCTCTTGGCGATAAGCTTTACAGAATTCCTAAGACTCTGGCAGATAAGCTCAGCGATACAAAAGGCTCTCAGGGGATATTTGTTTGCGCAAAGGCTCTTGACAAAAATCCAATGCCTGATAAAATAAAAGACGGTGCAAAGTTTCTGATTCTCGCCGATTTGCAGGACCCCGGAAACGTCGGAACCATAATAAGGGTGTCCGACGCTGTGGGAATCGCGGGGGTGTATCTCTGCGGCTGCTGCGATATATATAATCCCAAAACCGTCCGCTCGACAATGGGCTCGATGTTCCGCGTGCCGTTCGAGTGCAATATGAGCTTTGAGGATGTCATCGGTTTGATGAAGGATAGGGGAGTTGTAACCTATGCTTCCGTTATAGACCCAAGCGCGCAGAGCCTGAGAGAGACTGAGTTCGAGCCTACCTGCGCGGTAGTTGTAGGAAACGAGGGCGCAGGACTCTCACAGAGCGAGACAGCCCTTTGCGATAAGCGTATAACCATTAAAATGAAGGGAAATATCAACTCCCTGAACGCCGCCTCTGCGGCAGGAATATTCCTTTGGGAGCTGACAAGGCGTTAAACATGAATTCTCAACTGATTTACTGGCTCTGGCTGACGATAGCCTTTGGTCCTGCCAATTCGCGGAAATGGAATGCAATGTCGCACTATGCTTCGGTTGAAGAGGCTTATAAAAGCATAAGCCGCGGAAATCTTGAATATGTCATGCCGCAAGATGTAAGAAGCGTTAAAAGCGCGGATATGGAGCGGGCGCAAAAGCTTGCGGAATACTGCGAAAGCAAGCGCATAAATATATATTGCTTTGACGATAAAAAATACCCGGAAGGGCTTCGCGAAATCTATAACCCGCCGTCTGTTCTGTTTGCAGTGGGGGATATCAGCATTATCAATGACTCTGTAGTGATTGCCTGCGTTGGCACAAGGTCCCCCA
>CALDFS010000350.1 GCA_937942105.1 uncultured Ruminococcus sp.
CCCGCAACTCTCTCGATTTCGGCGTCGACCTCGATAATTTCCCGCCCTATCTTTCTTGAAATAGCCTGAGCGACAACGGATTTCCCGCTTCCGGGCATACCTATCAGAATTATATTGCGAAGCTCGCGCGAAAGGCGCGCCTCAATATACTCAATAAGCTCGTCATCAAGCGTTGTGTCCCTAAAAAGCTCGCTCGACTTCTTTGCCTGAGCAACCAGCATATGAAGTCCGCTTTTATGCGGGATTCCAAGCTCCTCCGCCTGCAAAATAAGTTTAGTGCGCAGAGGGTTATAAATAAGGTCGAAAACACCCTTACAGTTGGGAAAATCGCGCAAATCTATCGCCGATTCGCCGTTTTTGGGGTACATCCCTACCGGGGTTGTATTGACTATGATTTCAGCATCGGCGTGTTTTGTCAGGTTGGTATAATTATCCTCCCCGCTTCGGCTGATGACCGTTACACCGGCGCCCAAGGTCTCAAGAACAGCGCAGACTGTAACGCTCGCCCCGCCGCTTCCCAAAACTATGGCTTTTTTGCCCTTGACACTTATTTCGGAGCGCTCAACCATGCTCATAAAGCCGTAATAGTCGGTGTTATATCCGTAAATTTTGCCGTTTTTGCGTACGAGGGTGTTGGCGCTTCCCAGCTTGCGTGCAATATCAGAAAGCTCATCGCATAATGATGCCGCGACCTTTTTATACGGAATGGTGACGTTTATGCCGTCCCACTCGCCGTTTTTTATGAAGTCCTCAACCTCATCCGGGGATTTCTCATACAGCTTATATTCATAGCGACCCAAAAGAGCGTGTATCTGCGGAGAATAGCTGTGACCCAGATGCTCGCCCAAAAGCCCGGAACGCAGACCTGATTCACACTTTTTCATATGATTTCACTGTAGCTGCCGAGGTAATTGTATTCCTCGCAGATGTCGCCAAGCTCGCTCATAAGCTGTAGGAACTCCGGGGAATAAACCGGCGCGTCAAGGTCGAAATAAAACATGAACTCGAATTCGCGTTCGGGTATCGGGCGGCTTTCAAGCTTAGAAAGATTGATTCCCAGCGCATACAATCTTGAAAGAAGCTTGTAAAGCGAGCCGGGCTTATCCTCTAAAACAGCTAAAAGGCTGGTGCGGTCAGCACCGGGGTATATCTCTAAATTCTTCGAAATGCAGATAAAGCGGGTGTAGTTATTGTCCTTATCCTGAACGCTCGGCTTCAGACACTTCAAACCATAAAGCTTCATGCACTCGCGGGAGGAGAGGGTTGCAATATCGTTTCTGTCGGATTCCGCTACCATTCTTGCTGCAACTGCGGTATTCTCGCAGGGGATTATCTTAACGCCCTTAAGGGTGGAAAGGAACTCGGCGCACTGGCTTATTGCCTGCTGGTGGGAATAAATCTCCCTGATATCGGCAAGCTCTGTTCCCGGCTTTACAAGCAGGTTGTGGTCAACCTTAAGGCGGATGCTTCTTACTATGCTGAACTTATACTTTGTCATCAGGTCGTAAACGGTATTTACCGAGCCTGCGGTGCTGTTTTCAAGCGGTACAACGCCGTATTTGCAAAAGCCCTTGTCTACCGCCGAGAACACAGCGTCGAAGTTAGAGAAGTACATTATATTTGCACTTTTAAAGAGCTTATCGCATGCGATCTGAGCATACGCGCCCTCAACGCCCTGGCAGGCAACCGAGGTTCTTTCGGGGAACAGCTTGGGCGTTTCGCTTATTGCCCGGGAAATGGAATCCGCAAGCTCGCTTCCCGCACCGATAAGCTTGTTCTGATAGCTTCTGCTCAGCTCGAATATCATTGAATAAAGCAGAGAGGTGTATTCCGAAAGCTCCTCTGGGGTTTCCGAAACTACCGCTTTAAGCTTTTCGCGCTCACGCCGAACATCCAGAACGGGAAGTGAATTTTCCTTTTTGAATTCGGCAATTTTTGCCGACACACCCATCCTCTGTGCAAAAAGCTCCACGAGCTTGTCATCAATTTCGTCTATCATTTTTCTGTAATCTTCTCTGTTCATTATAACCATTCCTTTCGTGCTGTCAAGCCTGATTATATATCAGCGGAAAGCTCCGCTTAAAGCTCTCTTTTTCTTGAAAGAAGCGCGTCATATACCGCGATTGCCGCCGCCGCTTCTATGCAGGGCACAGCCCGGGGGACTATGCAGGGGTCGTGTCTGCCGTTTATGATAAGCTCCTGCGGCTGCAAACTTCCCAAATTGACACTCTGCTGAGGCTTCGCGATTGATGGAGTTGGCTTGAACGCCGTCCTGAAGCTTATAGGCATACCGTTGGTTATTCCGCCTAAAATGCCGCCGCAGTTATTGGTCAAGGTGCGAACAGCGCCGCCCTCAACCGTGTATTCGTCATTATTCTCACTGCCAAGCATCCTTGATGATTCAAAGCCGGAGCCGAATTCTATACCCTTTACTGCCGGAATTCCGAACACTATTTTCGCAATCCGATTCTCCATACCGTCAAACATCGGGTCGCCAAGACCTACAGGAAGCCCCATCACCCTGCATTCGATAATTCCGCCGACGGAATCCCCGCTTTGCTTGGCAGCGGCTATGCATTCCTGCATTTTCCTGCCCTGCCCGTCGCTCACTGTTGGAAAATCCTTGCCAGAAGTAGGCTCGGTAAGCTCGCCTATATCTTCAACATCCTTAATTGATGCTATGCGTGATATTACCCTTATTCCCTGCTTTTCAAGCTGTTGGATGGCTATTGCTCCGGCTATGCAAAGTGGTGCTGTAAGCCTTCCGGAAAAGTGACCGCCGCCCGCATAATCCTGATTTCCGCCATATTTAATTTCAGCGGTATAGTCTGCGTGACCCGGTCTTGGCAGCACTTTAAGATTTGAATAGTCCTTAGAGCGAGTGTCGGTATTTCTTATTATAGCGGTTATGGGCGTGCCGCAGGTTACGCCGTCCTTCACTCCGCACAGAAATTCGGGAATATCCCCCTCGCGGCGAGCGGTGGAGTAGGCATTTCTGCCGGGGGCGCGCCGCTCCATAAAATCACAGAGCCGCTCGAAATCGATAGTACATCCGGCGGGAACGCCTTCAAGCGTCATACCGATTGCCGCCGAATGGGACTGACCGAAGACAGTCAGCTTTATATTTTCACCGTAGGTTGAGCTCATGATGTCCTCCTTTATCAAAGGAATATATCTTCATCCCAGAATCTGGGGTATGACTTTGCAACGCACTCAGCGCCGTTTATAATAACATCCTCTTTGCATATAGAAGCCGCCAGCGCAGCCGACATGGCAATTCTATGGTCGTTGCAGGAATCCACAGTACCGCCCTTTAAGCCGCCGGTGCCGGTTATCACGATTCCCTCGGGAAGCTCGCGGGCGTCCCCTCCGAGGGAGTTTATCAGCGCACAGGTGGTGGCGATTCTATCCGATTCCTTTATCCTAAGCCGCCCCGCGTTTATTATATGCGTTTCGCCCTCGGCCGCAGCCGCAACTACGCATATTGGCGGGATGATATCGGGTATCTGCGAAGCGTCGATAGTGATTCCGCGCAGGTTTCCCTTGGAAACGGTTATTCCCTCGGCGCATAGGGCGATATTTGCGCCGAACTCAGATAAAAGCTTAATTATACGTTTATCGCCCTGATTTGAGCTTGGATTAAGCCCCGAAACGGTTATCCCCTTTTCGCTGAAAGCGCCCATGCACAGAAAGAAGGAAGCGTTTGAAAAGTCCCCCTCGACAGTGAACCTTCCCGGAAGATTTGGCTTCTGAGGGCCGGGGATGGTATATTTCCAACCCGATTTATCGTATCTTATGCCGGAGATATTAAGAACATCCTCGGTCATCTTAATATAATTCTCCGACTGTACGTCGCCGGTGACTGTAAGGCTTGAATCCTCCCCAACAGCCGGCAGAGCCATCAGAAGACCTGATATATACTGCGATGAAACGTTTCCTGCAAGCGTATATTCCCCGCCGGTAAGCCTACCTGAGCAAACGATGGTTTTATCGGTCTTTTCTATTTTCATGCCGTGGCGGATAAGCTCGCCGTCGAGCGGGGCTAAAGGGCGCTCTATAAGCCTGCCTTTCGGGAAAAACTCGGCACTCGCGCCCAGAGCGCCCACCAGCGGAAGCATAAAACGCAAGGTAGAGCCGCTTTCGCCGCATTCGAGCCGACAGACGCCCCCGGGCACCTTCCTTATAGGGAAGACCGATATAACGCCGCCATGAATATTTATCCTTGCGCCCAGAGCGTTAAGGCAGTTCACGGTAGCCTCGATATCGCGTGATATGCCGTCGCAGATGATATCAGTTTCATCCTCTGCCAGCGCCGCAACTATAAGCGCCCTGTGAGCCTGAGATTTCGAGGACGGAACTCTGACACTGCCGCTTCTTTGACCGGGTTTAATGGTTTTAATCATTTTATAATTCCTTTCGCGCGGTCAGATTCCCGCCTTTATCCATTCTAAAAGCTCGATCTTCGGGATCTTTTTAAGCTCCGCATGACCTATGCCAGTCGGCACGACTATTGTTATGCTGTTATCATCCGCTTTTTTGTCGGCCAATGCCGCGCTGTAAAGCTCTTCGGCTAAGAAATCGGTTTCAGTGGGCAGACCGTACTTCTTTATCAGCGATAGTATCTTATCCAGATCATCATTAGAAAGGCATCCCATTTTGTTCGCCGCGCGGGACATCACCGCCGTTCCTATAGCCACTCCCTGACCGTGCCCAACCTCGAAGTTCGAGCAGGCTTCTATGGCATGCCCTACAGTATGACCAAGGTTAAGTATCATCCGTGCGCCAATGTCGCGCTCATCCTGCGCTACAACATCGCGCTTCATTTCAACGCTTTTTGTTATGACGTATTCGAGCTGTGCGCTTACGTCCTTCTCATTAAGTCTGCCGAAGAACTCCCCGCTGCCGAAAACTGCATATTTTATGACCTCCCCACAGCCGCACAAAAACTGCTCCT
>CALDFS010000351.1 GCA_937942105.1 uncultured Ruminococcus sp.
ACCATACTTTTTATTTTTTACTCTTATATGGGTCATATCTATTGACAACGCAGAAGAAAACCGAAAAAATTTTTAAAAAGTGCTTGCATTTTTGATTTTAATCTGCTATAATAGCTTTTGTTCTCTGCGGAAGATATCCGTAAGAGAGCGAAAGCTGTGTGGAGAAGTCGCCTAGCCCGGTTTATGGCGCACGACTGGAACTCGTGTATGGGTTAATAGCTCATCGAGGGTTCGAATCCCTCCTTCTCCGCCAAAGCAAAAACCCGCTTAAAGCCTTGCAAATCAAGGATTTAAGCGGGTTTTCTTATGTTTTTTAGTTGCTGATATAATCTAAAAACAGCTGAAAAAAGCCGATAAAATGTGTAGTAAAGTGTGTAGCGAAAGAAGCATATAATACAGCTTTTTAATCATCATCCTCGAACTCGTCTTCTACGTCAATTTTAACCCCTGCTTCCTCCAATGTTTTTGAGATTTCAGCGAGATATTCAGCTTGAGCCTTCCTGATCTCTGCTATGTTGTTCTGCACGGTATCGCGTAAGACGTGAGTTGCGCCGATTCCCGGATGAGCGGTCCTTTTTCCGTAAATTGTTCCGCTGCTTTTGTCAACAAGCATTTTCTTGTTCTTCGGTGTAACCATATGTCCAGGTACACCGAATTCAATCCAATGCGGATTCGCATGAGAAGGCAGCTTTCCTTTTTTCTTGACTTTCTGCCAAGAGTAAAAACCGATTTGCAGCGTAGGCTGTCCGGTCTGCCGATTTATCATTACCCACGAACCTATATGATTCTTTAGTCGCTTTGAGCGTGTAGGAATATTTTCTCGAAGATATTTCCGAATAACTTTTCCTGAAGCTCTCAGCGCGGTTTTGGATAGTCCTTCTAAGGTCTTTTTTACTTCTGGACTTGTATCTATGAAGGTTATGTTTTTTAACTTTTGTGTTCTTGGCATTGGTTGCTCCTTTCGCATAAAACAAATCGCCCCGCTACTGGATGGAATTGAAACCACCCAATAGTGGGGCTTACTTTAAAGATTATTAAGTTTGTTTTTAAGGATTATCTTCGCATAATCCTTATAAGCCACATTATGGTCCAACCTCCCGGAATACACCCCGGGCAAAATCACAGATGAGCTATACTGCCAAATACCAAGGATATCATGCTTATAAAGCTCGCTGCGTCTTTCCTCAGAGGTGTAGCAGGCAAGCCACACATCAAAGTGATGAAGCCGCTCCATATCAAGATACTTCCGTATAAAGTCCGCATACGAATAAAGCATAGTGTAGTATCCCGCACTTTCCACCCTCTGCATAAAAGCAAGCGCGATTTCTGTGCATTTTGCCTTGCCGAGCCGCTTCTGATTATCGCTTTCAATATCTAAGCATACCGGATAATCAAGCTGCTTGCCCTTTATGGTTTTGAGGAAGAAATCCGCCTCTGCAAGTGCCTCCTCGACCGTCTTAGCGTTAAGATAGTGATATGCGCCTATATGTAGCCCGGCAGCCTTAGCGGCGGCATAGTGGCTGTCAAAAGCCTTGTCCTTTGATTTGCCTATAGACGCCCGAAGTATCACAAACTCATATTCAAGGCTTTTAAGCTTTGCGAAGTTGACCTTTGTCTTACCGTTAGTATGCGCCTGCCACTTTGATACATCAATTCCCTTAATTTGTACTGCCATTCTCACCGCTTCCTTTCAGTGCATAGACCGCCGACTCAATCAACTTGTCTATAGCGTCCATATCAAAGGTAAAGCCTTTGTTTTTTAAAAACTGGATAACATACGCCTTCTTCTCCTTGCCGCGCCCTGAGCCTATATATACCTGCTCAGCGGCAGAGACGGCTATCTTTACCCAGTCGTTGATTTTGTCCTGCTGTTCCTTGGTGGTCTTGCTTTTTATGTACGGTATCAAAAAGGTTGTTACCAGCGCCGCGCATAAAGCAATAACCGCTTCTATTACCGGGGTTAAATCAATATTCGTCATTTTCGTTTTCCTCGCTTTCTTCTGTTTCCGATTCATCCTTTTTGCCATGCTTTGTGTCGACGTTTTTAATCAGCATTAAGAACCCGCCCTCGGCTGTTACCATTGCCGAGACTGCTGTAATCAGCGACTCAGGGACATCACGCATAATCCAGTATGTAACCGTCATAGCGACGACAAACAAAGCAACAAATACAAAAATTGTGATGATGATTCTTTTTGAAAACTTCATATCATTATTCCTGCCCATGTGCCGATTGATTCAGGTGCTTGTCCAGCTTTTCCTTGGCTGTGGTTACGTCGTGGTTAGCTCCAAGCTGTATAAGACCGTCTAAGCAAGCAGACAGTCCGAAGCATATTAAGGAATTTTCCTTCTGAATTTTTACTATCTCCTCGTCCTGCTGGTTCTGCTTAAGATACCAGCGGTAAACGGAGAAAATCAAGCCGAATATCGCGCCGAGGGCGGTAATAACCCCGGCGACTGCTATTATCGTTTCACTTGTTATAAGCATGTCCTATCCTCCTATGGCTTCGGTGGCTTCTTTTTCCACCGAAGCTCTCTGTTTCGCCAACTCCTCGCTATCGCTCTGCATAAGTTCAAGCAGCAGCGCCTGCTTGCGTATGATTTCCGCCTGTTCGGATATCACCGCGCAGAGCTTGTCAATAACTTCAAAATCATTCACCGCCAAGCGCCTCCTTTACTGCCTCACGCCATCTCTCGGGTACGTCTTCAAGCTTGATTTTCTGCATCTTGATTTGCAAAACATAAAACTTAACCATTAGCCATCACCTCCCCAAGGTCGAGGATTGCCGCCTCAAGTGCCGCTATGCGCTCAGAATCGGATATTACTGGAGCGGGAGGCTTCGGAAGATTTCCGGCGAAGTAGTCCTCGAAGCTTGCCTCGATTTCATTCTTCGAAGCATTGGTACGGAAATATACTTCCTCAGCTTCAAAGAAGGTGTACTCGGTGCCGTTCTCTGTGCCTTTCTTTTCGACAATGTCCTTTCTGAGCCAGACATCCGCCCCGCCTTTAGGCAAAGGCATATACTGGATTGCTGCCGGTCTGCTTGTGAATTGTGTTTTCATAATGTCTTCTCCTTTCAAATCTGCCTACAACTGCCGCCGCCTTTGCGAAGACCTTGGCAAGCTTGTATTTTTTATCAGCTTTCCGCGTTTTAAGATTTAGCCAGATATGCCGCTTTCGGCACTTCTTACGGTTCGGGTGAAAATATCCTTTGTAGGAACATAGCCGCCGAGCCTGTTTTATCGTCATTCTGCCGTGTCGAAGGTATCTGAGCGCCGCACGTCTGGCACGGATAAAAACCCTGGGGCGGACTGTAACCGTGCTGTCTGCGTGTATCACAAAGCCCATCGCGTCAAGTGGCGTTATGTCTATATCGCTGATGTGCCAGCTTGGCTTTATCTCCAAGCCTAATTCGTTATTGGCGAACTTTATTATCTCCCTGACCGCGATTTCAAGGTCGCGGCGGGAACTGCCGTAATATATCTGGTCGTCCATAAAGTAAAGTGCGTGGTTTATCAGCTTGACAGATTTGCCGCGCCGCTGCTTATGCAAGCCCATGGCAAAGCGATATAAATAGGACATTATGTACTGTGCCGCTGTTTCCGATGGCAGAGCACCTATCATAAAGCCTTCATAACCATCTACGCGATGCCGACGGAAAAGCTCACGCCATAGCCAGATTATAGCCTCGTTCCCACAGTCACGGCAAAAGAACATCATAAATCGGCTTAAGCGCATATTTTTGAAGCAACCGCGAACATCAAGCTTGACATAATACCTGCATTTGCGATAATACCGTGTTCCATGCTTGTGTGCCCACTTCTCAGCGGCATTGTCGGCTTCGATCCAGCCTTGAATCATGTTAACGCCGAAGTTCTGCCCACGGTCTTTAACGCTTGATACCTGCTGTGGCACTATGCGCCTTTTCCAGATATCTTCGCAGGAACGCTTTGCTATGTAGTCAAAAATCTGCTGCATAGCGGATTCTTTGCCTATCTGCCTTATCTTGCCGGAAGATTTATCCGCCATTTCACGGATTTTTACCGGCTCAAGCTCCAAGCACCTGTTTTTAATTTGCCTTACGGCTTCTTTTGCCAGGTTTACCGAAGCTTTCAGTAGCGGCTTTTTGTCGTAGTCTTTAACTGCGCGCTTGTAGTCTTCACCTGATATGCCGCCGACTGTAAGCAGCAGGCGCTTAAAATCATGCCGCTTATAATGACGGTCCAAGCACTCATACACCCATGGCTCGACCGTCTGCCAGTCTTCGATATCAATGTTTTTGCAACTTCTTTTCATAAAAGCCTTCCATCTTTCTGAAACGGTTCGGGACGTTCGCTCGGTTTTACCCTTCTACCAGCCCCGAGGCTCTATCCGTTTAATTTTCCCCGCAGGGTAGGGACGGCGCTTATTACGCCGCCTGCTGCTGTTTTCCGCAGCCGCCGTGCAATACAAAATAATTTTTTAGTGTGAATTTCAGAATTCCAGCCGCCGATGTTCCAGTTCACGTTTCCGGGACCGTTGTTAGCATTGCCGCCAGACAGACCGGCATTAGCAATACCGTTGTTCAGGGTACAGAACAGAAGCAACTGCAAAGCGTATTGCACGACCCTGTATTTTTTATTAGATGCGTTAATTAAGGGGCAAAGCCCCTCTGGGCGGGATTAACCCGCCCATTCACCCCGATTTCCATTCGGAGAAAGCCAGCCGCCGAAGGCCCAGTACACGAGCCCGGGACCGGTGTTAGCACTGCCGCCAGACAGACCGGCATTAGCAATACCGAGGTTCAGGGTACAGAACAGAAGCAACTCATAGATGCCGCTTGCCGTGTTGCCTAAAATGTAGACTGCATCACGGGTATAGGTTGACGAACTGCCGCCCTTGATGTTTATCGGGAACGATACGCCGTTTTTAATGCCGTTTTTAACAACATAGCACCAGTTATTCGAGGACGGCTGTTTTATTCTTACGCTGCCCGCTTTATAGTCGGCAGTTATAGACGTTGCCTGCTTCGTGGTATCGGTGCATACATAAGGTTCGCACCAGTAAGTGCCGTCACTGTCCTGATAGTATTTCAAAAGCGTATCCGATACAACGGTATAGAAGCCGGACATATACTCAATGCCCTGAATCTTGCCCGGATATTTGCCGGAAACGTTATCTTTATACGATCCGTTATTTCCAAGCACGCCGTCGCAAGTGCCGTTTTTCCAATGGTATGTAGACAAATATGTTGTGCCTTCGGCTGCCGCTTCTCCGGCAGTGGTGTCAAATGGCTCGGGGACATCTACATATACAGCGACTTTTCCTTCGCCGTGCGGTTCTATCGCGGTTATAACTGCGCCGTCCGGCGTTACGCTGTGCAGATAGTATCTGTCTGAGCTTGTGGTATAGTTGCCGATGACAACGCTGCAGCCAACTTCAAGCCTTGCAGCATCAGCAGCGTTTAAGATAACGCGCTTAACTCCTGTTTCGGATTCTGCGGCTATGCACTGTACATTAAAATTGCAGCAGCCTTGAATAATGCCGTCAAGTGTAACAGAGGCAAAGATAATTTCGACCATTATTTTCAGAAAGGCTGCATCTGCGCTTGTGAATCCGCTGTAGCCCGCTCCTGTCGCCTTTGACAGTGTGTGCATGGTGTTGTGAGATATACTGTAAGCAGTCGGTATAACACCGGAATATGACGTCAATTTGCCGTCAACGGTGTGATTAGGGTATTTGCTGTGTATAACCCAAGAACTGACGCTGCCATCCTGCCTAACAGCCTCTGCAAGCGGCGCGATTTCCGGGACGTTTACGCTCCGCAGGGCGGAATAGTGTGCTTCCCAGGTGTCTTCGTGTTCTATCCTGCCATAGTAGCCGGACATCTGCAAAACGCCGACGAAATAATCAGGGCTATAGCGGCGGAAGTTATCTGTTATGCCGTCTATAGCGGTTATCTTTTTTTCAAGGGTTGTCGGGTCGATTATCCAGTTGCAATCGACAACTGCAAACAGCGGTAACCCCGCAAAATCGTCACGCCCGGCGAAGGTATCTGTAGATGGTTCGCAGACCATGCCCACATTATCTCCACCACGTGTGCCGCTTGATACGCCTGATACGCCCGGCTGATAGAAGGTCGTCCAGCCATGCCAGGGGGTTCGGGTGATAGTGTACCACTTATCGCACAGAGCGGTGAGCTGGTCTGCATCGGCATCTAAAGCGCCGTTATCTATAAACCACTGACGCATGGTGCGCTTGTAGCCCTCAGCAGTGCCGTCAAACTGGACGGATAACGGCGCGAGGCAGCGGAGAATTCGGTTGGTTTCTTTCAGCGTGGTATCGCGGGGAAAATTGATTACTGATGACATTTTAATAGCCCTCCTTCATTACTCTTATATCCAAGCCACCATCATTTTCGTTAATATAAAATGCAAGGTCTATGGATTGATTTATTACTGCCTGAGCGTCTTTTACCGCTTGATTTGCAGCGGCTGTGGCTGTGATGGCGGCGGTTGCGGCGGTCCTGGCGGCGGTTGCGGCGGCAGTGGTTGTGGCGGTGGTCGCGATGGTGGCTGTGGCGGTCCTGATGGCGGATGCGGTGGATGCAATTAGCCCATATACTCTCATGCCTCTCCCGGTATGACCGAGCACTTTCCAGTACAGATCTGCATAGACAGGTATAAATAAGAATGTGCCTTTTTGTGTACTAGGGAGTTCCAACGGAATTTCCTAGTACA
>CALDFS010000352.1 GCA_937942105.1 uncultured Ruminococcus sp.
ACCTACGAGGTCGATCAGATTTTAATCGTCCTCCCCTATGAAATGGATTCCCTCGCCATCGACCCCGCCAAGGATTACTGCACCCTTGTAACCTGCACCCCCTATGGCATAAATTCCCACCGCCTTTTAGTCCGTGGTCACCGTATCGAAAACGAGGAGGAAGCTCAAACCGTCCGCGTCACCGCCGATGCCCTGCAAATCGACCCCATAGTGGTCGCCCCGGTTTTAGCCCTGCCCATGCTGCTGGTGCTGTTCATCCTGCTTATGATCCCTAAAAAACAAGTAACTATAAACGGAGGTAATTCAAATGAAGAATTTTAAGCGATTCTCCGCGTCGCTCCTGGCGCTGCTCATAGCTTTTCTTCTTATGCCGTCCACCCTTTCTGCGTCCGGCACTATTGATACCGCCCACGAATGCGGGCTTATAATCAACTATGCCGATGGCGAAACCTCCTTAATAGGCGCCTCCTTCTCAATATATAAGATAGCCGATGTCTCCGCCTATGGCGATTTCACCACCACCCCCGCCTTCTCCGGCTTCAATGTCGATATCAAGGGCAAGAACGATGAAGCCTGGCGCAACTTAGCCACCACCTTAGAAGGCTATGTCCTCCTCGATTCAATAACCCCCACCGATAAAGGCATAACCGATTCGCAGGGAGTTCTCAGCTTCCCAACTGGCGATACAAAGCTGGAAACCGGGCTTTACCTCGTCCTCGGCTCTCGCCATACCCAGAATAATACAATTTATGATTTTTCGCCCTTCATAGTAATGCTCCCCACAACTCAGAACGGCGATTGGGCGTATACCCAGACTGTGTCCCCCAAGTTCACCTCAACCCCCATTCCGCCCACACCCTCCTATGATATCACCCGCAAGGTCTTGAAGATATGGAAGGATGAAGGCGCAGAAAATCGCCGCCCCGCCTCAGTGTCCGTCACCCTCCTCCGCGATGGTATGGTGTATGATACCGTGCTTTTAAGCGATGATAACAATTGGCACTATGAATGGAATAATCTCGACTCCCGCTCTGCCTGGACGGTTGTCGAAGAGATTCTCCCCGATTACGCCGTAGAAATCTACCGCGAGGGTATAACCTTTGTAATCACCAACACCTATGCCCCCGATATCCCCGATAATCCCCCCTCCGATTCCGGCGATGATGACCCCCTCCCGCCGGATGAACCGGAAGAAGTAGAAATCCCGCCCGAAGAGCCCGAGCTTCCTCAGACAGGGCACCTCTGGTGGCCCGTGCCGTTATTGGCCTGTGCCGGTCTTACCTGTATAGCCCTCGGCATAATCCGCCGCAGGAGCTGATAGCCATGCCAAATAAAAAGGGAATCCTCCCCATAGCCCTCGGCTCGCTGCTGATTCTTGGGGCAATATGCCTGTCATGCTATAATCTGTATGACGAGCATCGCGCGCGCGTCGCAGCAAACAGCGCAGTAAGCCTTTTGCAGGATTTCATCCCCGCCCCGCCCGAGCAGGCAGACCCTGAATATCCCGCCGAAGATATCCCCACCACCGAAATCGAAATTCCGGATTATGTTCTGAACCCACAAATGTCCATGCCCAAGCAGGAAGTTCAGGGCATAGATTATATAGCAACGCTTGAAATTCCGGCATTGAAGCTTAAGCTTCCCGTAATCAGCGACTGGAGCTATCCGAACCTGAAGCTCGCCCCCTGCCGCTATTCCGGCACGGCGTATTTGGATAATCTGGTGATAGCCGCGCACAACTATAAATCCCACTTCGGCAGCCTTAAAAGCCTTTCCCCGGGCGATATAGTCGTCCTAACGGATATGGATGGAAACGAGTTCCGCTATGAAGTTGCGGCCATAGAAACCCTTCAGCCCACCGCCATCGAGGATATGACCTCCGGCGACTATGACCTGACCCTTTTCACCTGCACCCTAAGCGGCTCAGCAAGGGTAACTGTCCGCTGTGATAGGGCGGAATAGAATAGTAAAAACAAAAGCTGCGGTTCACATGCATGAGCCGCAGCTGATTTTATTTGTCAAAGCTCGGATTGAACGCATAGAAGTTTTTGGCGTTGAGCTGGTCTGTGACTAAGCGCAGAGCCTCGCCGAATCTCTGAAAATGCACGATCTCCCTTTCGCGAAGGAACTTGATAACGTCGCGCACATCAGGGTCGTCAACCAATCGCAGGATGTTGTCGTAAGAAAGCCTTGCTTTCTGTTCGGCAGCCAGATCCTCAGTAAGATCCGCAATAGGGTCGCCGGTGGACTGGAACACCTCGGCAGAGAACGGCGTTCCCGATGCCGCTATCGGGTAAAGACCGGTGGTGTGATCCACAAAATAGGTGTCGAAGCCGGAAGCCTTTATTTCCTTGGGCGTAAGGTTCTTAGTCAGCTGGTATATCACCGCGCAGACCATCTCCATGTGACCCAGCTCCTCGGTGCCTATGTCATTCAGTATCGCCTTTACTTCGGGGCA